>CALKDS010000069.1 GCA_938084135.1 uncultured Flavobacteriales bacterium | reverse complement strand
TCTTGCCAAGCCCACCACAACCCGTGGCCAATTATGTGAATGGTGTACGTACCGGAAATTTGATATTCTTAGCAGGTAAAGGTCCAAAAAGTGCTGAGGGTAGTGAATTAATTGGTAAGCTTGGGGTCGACGTTACGATTGAGGAAGGTTATGCAGGAGCACGAATGACCGCGATAAATCAGTTAGCCGTTTTGAAATCTATGCTAGGTGATTTGAAAAAGGTAAAACGTATAGTAAAAGTACTTGGGATGGTAAACTCGGCGCCTGATTTTGTAGAGCAACCTAAGGTGATCAATGGATTTTCTGATTTGATGGTAGCTGTATTTGGAGACCGAGGACGGCATGCACGGGCTGCAGTAGGCATGGCTTCATTACCGAGAGGTCAAGCGGTAGAGATCGAATTGGTCGTAGAGGTTTATGAGGATTAGTGATTGATAGATATGAGTCATGATTATTCTGTTTGATTTACGAGATGATTTATTGTCATAATTAGGCTTGCTTTACAATACTATTTCTAATGGCGCTATTGCTATGTAATCATTGATAAATAGGTAATCAACAGTTTTATTAATCTTAATTTTATAAAAGGAGTTTCAAAAGAACGTTGCTATAACTTTTGGTCTCTAAGATGAGACCTCACATTGCTATAATTGATATGCTTGTTAAAATACTAAGCTAAGCCGTTTTATAATTTAAAAAAGGCTTACTCTCTACCTCATGTAAGCGTTCGATAGTCCCTTATTAATATTTATTTAGGTTGTCTTTTTTATGTTTTCACCAATCCCATGTGGAATGATAATAAAAGTGATCTGTTAATCCATGTCAAAGAGGCAATAAATACGTTACTAATAACTCTATTAAATATCAGATTATATCCTATTTCAAAATACCGATCATTCCGAGCTACTTGAGAAAAGCGAGATCAAACCATCAGTCATCTCAAACTGTGACTATCCTGTTTATATGATTAGAATTAAGATTTCATTAAATGGATCTTAATTTTAAATACAGAATTACTCCAGATTCATTTACTAAATTTATTTTCATAAAGTATTAA
Source organism: uncultured Flavobacteriales bacterium (assembly GCA_938084135.1). Lineage (GTDB taxonomy): Bacteria > Bacteroidota > Bacteroidia > Flavobacteriales > Schleiferiaceae > TMED14. The sequence goes on along the minus strand of CALKDS010000069.1, from coordinate 13,222 downwards.
TTATGAAAAATATAGGAGTAATAGGGTTGGGCAATATGGGTATTGGCATTGCTAGTAACCTGCTTAAAAATGGATTCCAAGTTTGGGGATATGATGTGAGTCATGAACGGTTAAATATATTTGAAGAAATGGGGGGGTCGTTGGCTAAAATAAAAGACTTTGCACCAGAATGTGATGCCATATTCATCATGGTTATGAATGGTGATCAGGTCAAAGAAGCCTTATTTGGAGGTCAAGGTCTCTCGCAGTTTATGCAGAGAGGTGCTACCGTAATCGTGACGGCTACTATTCATGCCTCTGAGATCATTGAGATGGCTTCTCAATTAGAAGATTTCGGGATTAATCTTATTGATTCTCCAGTAAGCGGTGGAAAATCGGGTGCTGATAATGGTACACTTACCCTTATGGCAGCGGGAGAGAAAGTAGTTTATGACAAATGTCTACCTATTCTTCAGGCCGTAGGTAAGGATATCTATCATGTTGGAGAAGAGATTGGCCTAGGACAGAAAACAAAGGGGGCATTACAAGCGTTAATTGGATCTAGTTTTACAGCAATTTTTGAGTCACTGGTCCTTGGAGTAAAGGCGGGAGTCGAAGCAGAGGTACTTTATGAAGTTTTTAGTACCAGCGGAGTAAGTAGTAATCTTTTCAAAAATGCTGCTACCCTCATCATGGAGAGGAAATTTAAAGATACAGGAAGTCATATAGGAACCATGTACAAAGATTTAGGAATAACGCTACAATTAGCTAGAGATAATGATGTAGCCATGTTCACTACAGCTGCGGCCTACGAATTATTCCAATCAGGTAAGGCGTTATTCCCAGAAGAAGATAATTGGGCAATCGTTAAATTATTAGAACAAATAGCAAAAGTTGAAGTAAAAGCAAAATAATTATGAAATTAGGAGTTATCACAGATGGAATAAGTAGGAATCTTGAGCATGCATTGACTCTAATGAAGCAGTCAGGTTTAGAACATGCTGAGTTACAATTTATTGATGAATTTGAGGTGGGTGATATGAATGATCACCATATATCAAAAGTTAAAAGCTTAGTTGATCATCACGAAGTAAAAGTTTCCTGTATTAGTAGACACATATTTGGTGGCTTACCGCTGAAGAATGTTGATTTAAACTCAGCCAACTATAAAGATCAAATCGATGCGCTTAAACGATGTATCAAAATGGCTAAGGCCTTGAATTGTGATACAGTTCGTACGATGAGTTTTAGTAAAGAAATGATTATTTTCGGTAGTCATGGTGCAGATGTCTGGAACGTTAGTACGGGAGCTTGGGAAAAATTGGTAGCATTGATGGCTGGTGCAGTGGAGATAGCAGAAAAAGAGAATATTACGCTTGTTGTTGAAACGGGCAATAATGCGATGATTACCTCAGCTTGGTTAGCGCGAAAATTAATTGATGAGTTGGGTAGTAAACATCTAAAATTACTATGGGATCCTTGCAATAGCTTGTATTGTGCTGAAAAAGCATATCCTGACGCCTATGAAGCGATAGGTGTAGAAAATATAGGACACATCCATCTTAAAGACAGTTTTATAAATATTCCTCATGCCACTGTTGAATGTACGGCTTTGAACAAAGGAGATATGGCACCCTATCTTTCTGATATAGCAGATGCACTCCGTCGTGATAATTATCAAGGTTCAATCTCTCTAGAAAGTGTCTATCGCCCTTCGAATGCTACTTTTGAAGATGGTTTTAAAGAAAGTTTGCCCACATTTTTAGAACTGTTTAAGTAGTGAATTTTAGTCTGATTGATATCCTTTCTTTTTTTGGTTTTATCGCAGTGGTGATTGGCGTCTCCTTGTATAAGTCAGGTAAGAAAAAAACTGAAGAAGATTATTTTTTGGCAGGTAGGCAACTTTCATGGTGGCTTATCGGTATATCAATCATTGCCTCGAATGTCTCCTCAGAACATTTTGTAGGTCAAGCAGGTCAGGGATTTAGGGGTGAGATAGGTATGGCTATTGCTACTTGGGGTTGGTTAGCAGCCATTGCAATGGTTTTCATGGCACTTTTTTTACTTCCTCTCTATTTAAAAATTGGGATTTATACACTTCCAGAATTTTTGGAGTATCGATATAACCGTGCAGTACGTACCTTGATGTCTGGATATATGCTCCTGTTTTATGCAGGAATTTCTATGGCTACGGTACTTTATTCAGGTGCGATTACGCTGGAGACAATCTTTGGAGTACCTCTTTTGTATGGTATTTGGGGGATCGGATTTGTTGCCGGATTTTATACTTATTATGGAGGACTTTCAGCGGTAGTGTGGTCTGACCTTATACAGGGGGTCACCTTAATTATTGGTGCTCTTTTTATTTTTTGGCTCACTATTGATGCTGTTGGTGGATGGGATCAATTCGTAGCTCGACGTGGAGATCAGCTACATGTAGTCATGCCATTGGATCATCCAGAACTTCCCTGGTTAGCTGTTTTTTTTGGTGGAATGTGGATTCCTCATTTTTTTTATTGGGGATTTAATCAATTTATTGTTCAGCGAAGTTTAGCTGCAAAAGACATTGAAGAAGGGCAGAAAGGGGTTCTTTTAGGAGCTTCATTGAAGCTTTTGATAACATTGATTATTATTATTCCAGGAATCGCAGCTTTTGATTTGTATGGTGATGAGATTATGGCAGCCTGTTCGAGTGGTAATTGTGGTGATATTGCCTATCCTACTCTTATAAAAAACTTATTGCCAGTAGGGCTTACTGGGATTATGTTAGCAGCTCTTTTTGGAGCTATTCTCAGTACTTTAGACAGCCTTCTTAACTCTGCGGCGACCATTTTTACCATGGATATATATAAGCCTTTTATAAAACCAGAAGCGACTCCTGAAATGGGACTTAAAGTAGGTAAAATAGCGACTGTGGTACTGATAACTATTTCTTGTCTTTGGGCTCCGATAATTAGTGGGTTTGAAGGGGGAGTGTATATTTTTATAAATCAATTTTGGGGCTTCATGCAATCTGGAGTAGTTGTCGCTTTTTTCTTTGGTATTTTTTGGAAAAAAGTAAGTTGGAAGGCTGCATTTGGGGGAATGATACTGAACTTCCCTCTATATGGTTTTCTCTTAGTTACTTTTCCAGATCTGCCATTTCTCCATAGTCATGCCATTACATTTATTGTAATAGTTCTTTTCGTTACTGTATACACTTGGATAAGTCCTCAAAAAGAGGAGAAGTTATTGCCCCTTAAGTATCATACGGATTACAAGCTTTCTGTCAAGGTTAAGATATGGGCTACGATGGTTTGTTTGTCTGCTATAGGATTGATTTTGATGTTTTGGTAATATTAAGATAAGAAAAAAAGTTTTTACGTAGTATTTATGATATGAGCTAAATCGGATCCAAATGCTATAAAAAGTATTGGTTACTAAGTAAAAATTAAGTGAGGCATTTTATTATAATTTGTAGAGCTAATGTCTAGGCCGATCATAAATAATATTTAAAAGTGCAGTAAGCCTTATCAATCCGGTTTAATTAAAGTTGATTACCTCTCCATTTCTAGACTTCAAAGAAAAGGTCAAATGAGGGTCAAAATATTATTTTAGGATTTTGAAATTATTACTTTTTGTAAAAAAGGTAACAATATTTTAATACAATTCTCAAAGCTGTTCACCTTGAAATATTTATGTTAGCATTAATAAAATGGCTGGAGTCATTTGATCGATTACGGTCTGGTGTAGGACTACAGAATTCCTCCAGATTTTATTAATAAATTTAATTTATAATCGTTAAACAACCTTATTATGAAAAAGTTTTATACCATTAAATCATCCTTTTTGACAATATTGTTTTTGTTGAGTATTTCCATCGCCCATGCTCAGGATAAGGGTATTATTACAGGTACCGTAACAGACGCAGTATCAGGTCAGACTCTCCCAGGAGCTACCATTAAGTTAGTGGGGACTTACACTGGGGTAGCAACAGATGTTAGAGGGTCTTACAGTTTATTTGTTGAAGAAGGAGACGTTGAGCTTGAATTTAGTTTTATTGGAAACAAGAGTATCATCCAAAAAGTTAATATTACTGCAGGTGAGACGCTGGTTTTAGATGTAGCATTGGGAGGAGACGTTAATGAGTTAGAAACAGTAATGATTACAGCTACACTTGCTGGCCAAATGAGAGCATTGAACCAACAAAAATCTGCTGATAATTTAAAAAATATTGTATCTGCAGATCAGATTGGTAAATTTCCTGATCAGAACGCAGCAGAAGCCTTACAGCGGGTCCCAGGTGTCAATATTCAGAGAGATGAAGGTGATGGTAGATTTGTTTTAGTAAGAGGTTTATCTCCTCAATTTACTAACATCAGTGTTAATGGAGAGCAAATACCCTCTCCTGATGCCGGAGCAAGATTCGTGGCCCTTGATGCCATACCCGCAAGTCAATTAGCATCATTAGAAGTAACCAAAGCAATCACACCCGACATGGATGGTGATGCAATAGGAGGATCTATCAACCTAATCACACCTACGGCACAAAGTGAAAAATTGAAAATTGCAGGATCTACGAGTCTCGAATACAACAATGGTATCGAAAAGACTTCTGGTCAGGGTAATTTAAGCTTGAGTCAAAGAGTGGCAGATGGCAAATTTGGATACATTATTAATGGCAGTTATTCTGCAAGTAGAAAAGGTTCTGATAGATATGAGCTCGATGGCTGGGATGGAGATCATCCAGATGGATTAGATGAATTTATAGTTGGTGATTATGAAATCGACAGAAATAGAATTGGTCTAAGTGCTACCTTAGATTATAAAATAGGTAAAAATAGCAAAATTTACTTCCGATCTCTATATAGCGAATTACAAGAACTTGAGCAGCGTAGAGAAACAGCTAATGTTGCCGAAAATGATGATGATGATATATTAGAATACAGTACTGAAAAAGAGTTAAAGTATCGTCAGGAGAATCAAGGCGTTTATAGTTTTAATCTTGGAGGAAATCACATCAGCTCTAAATTTAAACTTAACTATTCGGTTTCTTATGCCCAGGCATTTCAAGATACTCCGTTCAATGATAAGATCGTTTTTAAAAACGATAAAGATGTTGAATGGGGAGTTGACTTGAGCGACAAATTCAATCCTAGACTAACTAATTACAAATATGATGGTAGTGCCTCAGCATTTGGTAACAGCGGTAATTATATTTTGGATGATGGTGAACAATCTTCAACCACAGCGAAAGATGAAAATACTACTTTAAAATTTGATATTGCGATACCACTGTCATTGGGCGATAATACAGGAGAATTTAAGTTCGGTGCTAAGACAAGGCTGAAAAATAAGTCATACGGCTTCAATTACGCTCAAGAATTTGAGCCCAATGGGGCTGATGATTTGACACTTTCTCAGTTTGAAAGTGCTTACACCGATAATAATTTTATGAATGGGGATTTAGGGGAAACTATTGGATATTTCCCCGATCACAGTAACTTTTTTAATTATTTAGATGCAAACTCTAGTAGTTTTGATACAGATGGAGCAATTTTAGATGAAGAATCTGCACTCGAATCATATCAAGCTTCTGAAGATGTGTATGCCGGATTCACTCAAGGTAAGATACAAATCGATAAATTAATGATTCTTGGTGGTGTTCGTTACGAATTAACAAAAGTAAAGTACACAAATGCTTTTTGGGATGCTGATGCCGAGGCACCAATACCACAAATAAAGGAGAATGATTATGGTTTTGTTTTACCCATGTTACATTTTAAGTATTCTATAAATTCTAATACGAATCTTAGGGCAGCTGTTACAAAATCTTATGCTCGTCCAAACTTTGAAGCTTTGGTGCAAGGTGCAGAAATCGCTGCTACTGATCAGGAGGCCGCAATTTCTAATTCGGATTTGCAACCGGTTGAATCTTGGAATTTTGACCTATTTGGAGAAAAATATCTAGGAACTGTGGGTATTTTGTCCGGCGGAATATTTCATAAGAGTATGAATAATTTCATCTATCAACAAACTAAGGATGGTGATATTTTGATGTATTCAGATTTTGAAATTACGCAATCGGTCAATGGCGATGAAGCGTCAATTACAGGAATCGAATTGGCATGGCAACAAAATTTAACTTTTCTACCAGGCCTATTAAAGGGACTTGGTATTTATGCCAATTATACATTTTCGGAATCAACGGCTACTGTAGAATTCGAGGAAGATGTCATAAGTGTAATAGACCTGCCAGGACAGTCAAAACATATAGGAAACTTTGCTTTATCATATGCATTGGGTGGTTTCAATGCTCGGGCATCTATTAATTTTAATGGAAGTTTTATCAATGAAATTGATGGTGGAGATTTGATAATAATTGATGATAGAAAACAAATTGATCTTTCTATTAGTCAAAGTTTTATGAATAATAAGTTGACTGGATTTATTCAGTTAAATAATATTACGGATGAAAATCAAATTGAGTTGTATAATACGAGGTCAACCCCTAAAGAAAGACAGCAATATGGTTTTTGGGGGAGAGTAGGTATAAAATTCAACTTATAACCTAGTCTTATATTTAGTTGTCTTTTACTATTGGTTTAAGCTTAGATATTCATCTCAATTATCTAATTCTAAGCAAATGAGGTATCAGTTTCAGTCATATGAAAAATGCTGAAACGCGCTAAAGGGAAGTGGGAATGTTGGGTTGATTGGTACAAAGTTCAAGTATCAGTAGCGAGGAGTGTCTTAAAAAGTGAGTCTACTTTAGTTATTTCCTTTGTTATTTTTAAAATGTGAACTACGACTTCAGATTTATTTTCAAAATTGCTTTAGGCTAATCCGTTTTCATACTATTAAGTTAAAAATCATCTATCTATAGGTCTTTAAGCTATATAATATGGGGCCCTAGAATTAGAAGTTGTTATTTTTATCTAAAAAAATGTAGTAAATTATCTGTAGTATTTTGTCCGCTTGATAGACTAGAATCTGAATTATCTCTATTCTCAAAAAATCAAATAGAGTAGATTTATACTTTTGAATGCGGGAAATCTTTGAACCATTTATGAAGTGTATCCTAGATGATATTTTTTATTAAAGTGAGAGCGTACGCATGATCACAAACAGATAAAGATGAAAATACTCATAGTTGAGGATGAAAAGGAATTGGTAGATGATCTAAATGAATTTTTAGATGATCAAGGATATATCATAGAGGTAGCTCCAACGACGAGTGTAGCTAGAGAAAAAATATTTGTCTATCAATATGATATACTTATACTCGATCTGGGCTTACCAGACGGCAGTGGGCTAGATGTTTTAAAATATGTTAAAAAGCATAAGCCTCAAACCGGTATAATCATTCTTACAGCAAGAGATTCACTGGATGATAAGATTAGCGGTTTAGATTTAGGTGCTGACGACTACATGACTAAGCCTTTTCTTCTTTCAGAACTTAATGCACGAATTAAATCAATCCATAGAAGAAGGAATTTTGATGGAAATTCTACTATTATATTTAATGAAATCGAAATAGATACCGATAAAATGCGCGTATCAATTAATGATCAGAATCTCACGCTTACCAGAAAAGAATACGAACTTATCTTATACTTTGTGATTAATAAAAATAAAGTATTGACGAAAGAATCGATTATCGAACACCTTTGGGGTGACCATTCTGATATGTTTGATTCTTTAGACTTTATTTATACGCATATTAAAAACCTACGTAAGAAAATGCAGGATATGGGAGGAGCTGACTACTTAAAATCAGTCTATGGGATAGGATATAAATTTGAAACTGATTGAAACTACTTGCAAAAGCGATATTATATTATTTGCTTGCCGCACTTTTATCCTTTGGAATGGGAGGGGTGCTCATTTATTTCAATACAAATAAACTAATTCACAAGGATGTTGAGAATTTCCTTGTGAACCGAGAAGAAATTGCGACAACCCAGATTGTCAATGGTGAATCCATTTCTAGTCTTAATAATTATGAGCAAAAGGTAATTATCATACCACCTATCAGTAAATTAAATATATCAATATTCACCGATACGTTGATTTATGACATTATTGATGATAAATATCACCCTTACCTTCAACTTTCCTTAAATAGAAAAATTGGAAAACAGTATTATCATATCGAAATAAGTAAGTCTTTAATTGAAACTAAACTTTTAGTTAGGGAGATATTCATCACCATGCTATTTGTCTTTATAGGCTTAATTGTGCTCATGATTGTGCTCAACCTACTCATTAGTAGAAATATGTGGCGACCATTCAAAGACACATTGAAAAAGCTGAAAAACTATAAATCAGGACAGTCTGAGCCAATCAAATTTAAAAAAACAAATACTTATGAATTTAGCCAACTCAATGAGATCATAGAAATAATGATGGGTAAAATAAGGAATGATTATCTTAATTTAAAAGAGTTCACAGAGAATGCGTCACATGAAATCTTGACTCCGCTCGCTGTTATCAAGAGTAAGACGGATATGCTCATGCAGTTAGACAACTTAAATGAGCATGAGCTCAACTTTGTCAAAGCCATTTACGATTCAACCGTTAAATTATCCAGACTCAATCAAGGATTGTTACTGTTAGCTAAAATCGAAAATCAGCAGTATGGCAGCGAAGAAAAAATTGATTTGAATCAATTAATGCTAAATAACTTTAAAGAATATAAAGAAATGGCTGATCTAAAGGAGATCTCCATTCGAATAGATTTGAAAGACACAAATTTCATTCAAATGAATGCGAATCTTTCCCAAGTGCTCATAACAAACCTTTTAAGAAATGCGATTAAGCACACTAAAAAAGGAGGAAAAATCGAATTGTCAGCATCACAGGGCATTTTAAAGTTCTTAAACTCTGGAGATGAAATTACAAATAAAAACTTTAAAATGTTCGAGAGGTTCCAAAAACAAAACTCTGAATCTTTGGGCCTTGGACTATCCATTGTAAAAAAGATTTGTGATCGGTATTTTATAAAAATCAATTATCAATATAGCAAAGGATTGCATGAGTTTACTCTACTCCTTGATACAGATTAACTACAGAATTACTTGATAATATTACATTATAAAACAAAGTTAAATTTGAAAAAGATATGTATCATAATTGGGTTTTTGAGCTGTGTAAACACACAAGTCCCCGATCATATTAAAAGTAAATTTCAGTTGATGGAACCATCAGCAACTAATGCCGAGTGGTTTATTCAAGATGATATATATAAAGTTTATTATAAACTGGATAGACAAAATAGAATTACGTCATATTTTGATCGCCAGGGTAATTGGCTGGAAACTGAAACTGAAATAGGGCTAGAGGAGTTAAATATAGCTGTTTTGAATGTTTTAGAGACCAAATTTAATGACTATGGAATAGTGGATATTGAAATTATCAAGACATTTGATTTTAAAATACTTTATGAAATTGACTTGATCAGAAACGATAAGTCCTATGATATCTTATTTGATACCACAGGTAGAATATTAAGGAAAAAAATTTAAGTACTGTAGATCATGAAAAATATATTTAAATATATCATTATTATGTTGGGCTATATTTTAACTACTGCTTGTAGCAGTAATAATCAGCCTATCGTTAGCGTCATTAAACCAAAAATCGTTACTGAACCAACGCGGCATGATACAGATGATCCAGCTATTTGGGTCAATGAGGATGATCCCGAGGCAAGTCTTATTTTGGGAACGGATAAAAATGAGGATGGTGCAATTTATGTATATGACTTAAATGGGAAAATACAAACTGATAAAGTAGTTAGAGGTTTAAAAAGACCAAATAATATAGACATTGAAGAGTTTGAATTTGGAGATGGTAGTGAAATATTCATTGCAGTTACAACTGAACGATTAACTAATAAATTAAGGATATTTTCTGTCCCAGATATGCTCTCCATAGACAATGGTGGTATTGAGGTTTTTACAGGAGAAATAGATCGAGCTCCGATGGGTATATCGTTATATAAAAGAGAATCAGATGATGTTATTTTTGCGATTGTAGGCAGAAAATCAGGACCCAGTGATGGCTACCTCTGGCAGTATCGTCTTGATGGTAACCCAGATGGCACAATTGGCGCCACTATGGTAAGATCATTTGGGACATATAGCGGTGAGAAGGAAATTGAAGCCATTGCTGTGGATGATGAATATGGCTATGTATACTATTCAGATGAAGGCGTTGGTGTAAGAAAGTACCATGCAGATCCAGATCAGACTAATGAAGAACTTGCACTATTTGCTACAACGGGTATAGCCGATGATCATGAAGGGATAAGTATTTATAAAACTGATATGGGGACTGGGTATATTATATTGTCTGATCAACAGGCCAATAAATTTCATTTTTTTAGCCGTGAAGGCACTAAGCTCAATCCACACGATCACCAATTGATTAAAGTGATAAATGCTGCTTGCAATTTTAGTGACGGCTCTGAGGTTACTAATGCTTCTCTGGGTAGTCTATTTCCAAAAGGCCTTTTTGTTGCTATGTCTGATGACAAGACGTTCCATTTTTATGATTGGGAAGACCTGGCAGGTGATGATTTACTCATTGCACCAGACGGTTTAGTTGAACATACTGAGAATGCAATTCAACCAAAATATGTGACTGAAAAAGTAGTTTACGATTCGGATGATCCTGCCATCTGGGTTAATTCTAAAGATCCTGCCGCCAGTTTAATTATTGGTACTGATAAAGAAGTTAATGGTGGGCTATACGTCTTTGACTTACATGGGAAAGTAGTAAAAATGGTTACAAAACTTGGCCGACCCAATAATGTAGATATTGCCTATGGATTCAAACTAAATGATGAACTCGTTGACATCGTAATAACTACAGAACGTTCTAATAATCAATTAAGAATCTTTAGTGTTCCTGATATGGAGCCCATTGATAATGGCGGGCTTGAGGTGTTTGAAGGCGTCGATGAGAGAGGACCCATGGGTATTGCATTTTATACAGCTTCAGATGGGATTCTTTATGCCATTGTTGGCAGGACTGATGGTCCACTAGAGGGCTATTTATGGCAATATAGGATTGAAGATGCGGGTAATGGGAATGTCAAGCTTGTAAAAGTCAGAGAATTCGGAAAGTACAGTGGAGTGAAAGAGATTGAAGCGATAGCTGTAGATAACGAACTTGGTTTTGTTTATTATGCTGATGAAGCATTTGGAGTAAGGAAATATTATGCGAATCCGGCAATGGGAAATGAAGAACTCGCATTATTTGGTACGGATGATTTTGGTAGAGATATCGAAGGAATCAGTATTTATAAAACGGATGATAAAACGGGCTATATCTTGATTTCTGATCAGCAGGTGGGAACTTTTAATATATATCCAAGAGAAGGTACTTTGGAAGATCCAAATAGTCATCAGATAATAAAAGCAGTAGAATTAATGACACTTGAAAGCGATGGATCAGAAGTTTCATCTACGAATCTTGGTCCTGAATTTCCAAAAGGAATTTTTGTGGCCATGTCTACTGATAAAACTTTTCATATCTATGATTGGAGAGATATCGCATCACAAGACCTAAGCACACACAAATGACAAAATATGTTAAGGGTACTAAAAAAATGCGACTATTGATGCTTTTGAGTATCACTCTTATAGGAAATCTGAGCGCTCAAGAACTTTCTAAACCAAAACTGGTGGTGGGTATAGTTGTTGATCAAATGAGACAGGAGTATTTGTTTCGGTATAAGGACTTATTTGGTGATGATGGATTCAATCGATTGTTAAATGATGGATTTGAGTTGAAGAACACTCACTATAATTTCATTCCTACTAAAACTGGGCCGGGACATGCTTCAATATACACAGGGACGACGCCCAAAAATCATTCAATCATACTCAATGAATGGTACGATAGAAAGGTTAAAAAAGAAGTTAATTGTGTGGATGATCATAGGGTTAGTATAGTAGGGAGTGATTCTAAAAATGGCGGATTTTCACCCCATCAGCTGTTGGCACCAACAATTACAGATCAATTGAAAATAGCTACTCAAGGCCGATCTAAAGTTATCTCACTATCATTAAAAAACAGGGGTGCAATTTTACCAGGTGGACATATAGCTGATGGAGTCTATTGGTATGACAACAGTAATGGGAAATTTGTAACGAGTACATTTTACCTTGACAAATTACCGAACTGGGTACAGGATTTTAATCAACAAAAATGGGCAGATAAGTATCTTGGAGGAATATGGGAACTATTGTTGCCCATAGAAAAGTATACAGCGGGTTTAAAAGACGATGCAGCATCTGAAATATTGTTTCCCAATTCATTAAAGTCAGTATTGCCCTATAATTTAGCTGATTGGTCTATGGAAGAAATGGATGAAGACGGTAAAGCCATTTCCCCCTACGACTTACTTCAAAAAACACCCTTTGGGAATTCTATTCTAAAAAAATTAGCCTTAAGTGCTATCAATAATGAAAAGCTAGGTCAGAATGGGGAAACAGATTTTTTGGCTATCAGTTTCTCAAGTACAGATAAAGTAGGGCATGCTTTTGGTCCTCAGTCTGTTGAATTACAAGACACCTATGCCAGATTAGATCAGGATTTGGCTGAAATATTTGTCACTTTAGATGCTAAATTAGGTAAGGGAAATTATGTTGTGTTTCTAACATCAGATCATGGCGTCGCTGAAAATTTACATTTTATGAAGTCAAAAAGTATAACCTCAGGCTTCCACAATGAGGATGATATTAAAGATAAATTAAACGGTGTATTAGAGAATAAGTTTAATACATTACAGCTCATAGAACACTTTTCAGATGGTCAATTATATTTCAATTTGGAGGCTCTCTCAACGAATAACCTTTCCAAGTCCGAAATAATAAAAACTACTTATACTTTCTTGGCAGATCTACCAGAGGTAAGTGATATTCTATTAGCGGATGATTTGAGGCGGTTTAATTACAGTGAATCCCAAAAGAAAATGGTCCAGCGCGGTTACCACTGGCATAGATCTGGTGATATAACAGTTTTATATCAACCTAATTTCACAAAGCAAAAAGATTTTGGTGCAGAGCATGGCAGTGGATTTGCCTATGATTCACACGTTCCCTTATTATGGTATGGCTGGAAGATTCCACATGGTCATTCTTACAAATATCAGTCTGTTACCGACATCGTGCCTACGCTTGCCTTTATGTTGGAAATTAAATTGCCAGATGCAGTGACCGGACAGCCTATTCTTGAAATACTAGATTGAGTT
>CALKDS010000068.1 GCA_938084135.1 uncultured Flavobacteriales bacterium | reverse complement strand
GCTTCGCTTGGCAAAACGAATCTGCTTGTCTGAATTGATAAGCTTCTTGAATAGTGCTGGTGTAACCCCGAAATACTCATAGACCGCTCCGTTGGTAAACGAGATCTCTAAAAGTACTTTTCCCTTTAGTCGCTGCATTGGGAAAAGCTTTCACAATCTCTTTTTGCTGTTTTTCTGTTCGTGTAACCGATGAAATCAAGGAAATGCTGAATCGAATACTAAACGACTCATTTGACGGAGACTGGAGAGACATGTCCGAAACCTTAAGGTACAATGCAGTAGAGGAAGAAGAATTTGAAATGGCCGCTGAATTCAGAGATTGTATCCTTGGAATCGATACCTTTCTTGAACAATCGAAATATCTGTCCAATTAAATAACATTGAAATAGATCGCTGTCAATACAGAATAGCGAATTAGTTTACCCAGAAGCATCATACAAGCGAGTGGAACTAATTTGACTCTAAAAAACCCAAAAGCTGCCACCATAGGTTCACCAATTAATGGAAACCACGAAATTAACCCAAGATACACACCCCATTTTGAAAGCCTAGATTCCCACAAATCAAGTTTATCTTGATTGAGCTTGAATTTTTTGATGAGCCGTTCCGAATTACCTAAGTAACCAATATAATAATTGGTAAGCCCACCTAATAAATTACCAAGCGTTGCAACGACGAGTACGGGAGCAACCGAGTATCCCATCTCATAGGATGCTATAACAATCACATCAGAAGGAAAGGGAAAAATAGTAGCTGACAGAAACGTCCCAATAAACAATCCCAAATAACCAAGCTCAATCAGTTCCAATATCCAAGTAAATTAGAGCTTAAAAGTATTAAATTTAAAGTCCATTATACCTATAAGACCAAAACATCTAAAGGAGTAATGACCACAATATTCAATGAGCAAAAAAAAATACAATTCGGCACCAGGTAGAGGCTTGCTGACAAAATCAGCCATCAACGACCGCAAAGAACATCTTTTGACACTGGGATATTCTGTTGACCATATTGAAAAAACGGGTATCAGCTACACGGCTATTCAAAATAATATTGAATCACTGATTGGATCTGTAGAAATACCCACAGGACTTGTGGGGCCACTTCTCTACTGCGAATCAAATGGTTCAGAGGAGGTTTTTTGTGCGGCCTCAACATTGGAAGGTGCATTAGTTGCGAGTATGAATAGAGGTGCAAAAGCAATAAGTCTGAGCGGTGGTTTCAATACAAAAATAATTCATCAAAAAATGGTGAGATCTCCACTCTTTATATTATCTGAGGAGGAGAATGCGCTTCATTTTGAAAACTGGATTAAAGAAAATTTTGAGGAAATTAAACGGGTATCTGAGATGTATTCAAATCACGCTACACTACTTGAAATAGCAAGCCATCAAGAAAAAAATAACGTGCACCTTAATTTTGTTTATACCACTGGCGATGCTGCAGGTCAAAACATGACCACCACATGCACATGGCATGCTGTATTATGGATCGTGGATGAATACGCCATACAAGGAAATGAACGAATTGATGAATATGTCCTGGAGGGCAACGGCTCTTCGGATAAAAAAGTATCAAACTATTTAATTGAACAGGGAAGAGGAATTAGAGTTGAAGCACATGCGATAATAGACGAAAGCGTAATACATAAAATTCTCAGAACCAGCTCCGGCAAGCTTTTGAAATTTTATGGACCCAGCAGAAGGTATGCAGAAATAAATGGAATGCTTGGATATTCTATTAACGCAGCTAACGCAATTGCAGCTATATTTTCGGCAACAGGGCAGGATCTTGCCTCTATTCCTGAGTCATCAATAGTTGAGCTGACTTTACAAAAGCACCCCAAAGGACTAGAGCTTCATTTGATTATGCATGGTCTTGTAATCGGTACTATCGGTGGTGGAACTCATTTACCCAAACAAAAAGAAGCTTTACAATTAATGAAATGCTATGGGGCCAATAAAATAGAACGCTTTGCTTCATTAATTGCGGGTTTCACTTTAGGTTTAGAATTATCCACCTATGCCGCAATGGTTAGTGGAGAATTTGCAAAAGCCCATGAGAAGCTGGGAAGAAACAAACCAAAAGAATGGTTACAATGGAATGAGATCAATCCAGATTTCATTAGATCAGTACTAAACTCCTCAGTGGACGATAGCTCATCAAAAATCAGTATCAGCGACAGTGATGTAGACAATGGAATACTGATGAATTTATGCAAAAGAGTAAATCGTAAACCGATAGGTTTCATTCCGGTGAGCATTGAAACGCAATCGGTTAAAGAGGAGCTCTTATTAAAATCTAAAGCTACAGATATCGAAACCATTAAGGGCATCCATATCATGGCAGCATCTATTGACACTCAATTATGTGATCTCATCACAGACCATAAAGATCACCTCGAATACAGGGGGTGCCATATTAAAGAGCTCCTCATTCCACATTTTCTACACCATAATGATCTTCATTATGCCCCAAAATATTACAACCATTACATCAATGAATCAAGGGAGATTTACATTCTTGCACAGGAGCGATTAATTAAAAATCAGTTGGAATTACTCGATAGTGAAAACAGCCCCGAGCTATGGACTGAAAAACACATCAAAAACACCATCAATGCCATTTCCTCAATTCACCTGAAGTTTTTGGATCCTGATGCATTAGATAAACCTCTTGAGCTTTATGAATTCAAGGTTTCAAAATCGATTCCATTATATAAAAAACTTATTCAAGTTGTTAAATCAGACGGGGACAAACACGCAGATAAGTTTAAGGTTTTACAAGAATATCTTGAATATATCATTGAACATGAGTCGAAATTAGACATTCCTAAGACTCTTGTTCACAATGATTTCAATCCCAGAAATATTGCCATACGAAAATCCGGTGAAATTTGTATTTACGATTGGGAATTGGCCGTTTTAAATTACCCACATAGAGATGTCATAGAGCTGTTGAGTTTTACCCTGCCCAATGAATTTGATCAAGTCGAATTAATGAAGTATTTAAAATACCACTATGAAGCGGAAGGAATTAAGCTGCGGGTTGAATGGGGCGTTTGGAAATCGGCATATATATATACCCTCAAGGAGTATGTATTGACGAGAGTATTGTTTTACGCTTCTGCTCAGGTCGTGATGAAATTAAAATTTGTGGATCGGATCTACACCAATTGCATAACAATGATCAACCTATTGGAAAATGAATAATACCAAAATTCATAAAGAAGAGCGTTTAGAGCGTTATTTAAGAAAACAATCGTGGCTGCTTTACCTAATCACATTTACTGTTGCAGGCACGCTGTATTTTGGTATTTATTTAGCCATGCTTCTTTTTCATCAAGGACATTATTGGTCTCTTCTTATTTCTGGCTTACTGGCCCATTCCTTCTTTGTTATTACCATGCATGATGGGGCTCACAAATCAATAACCAAAACGAATTTTGATTATACCATAATGAATTTTTGTGCAGGCTTAATCGTCCTGCCTCTGTATACTGAATTATTCAAGAAATACCACCTACTCCATCACGCAAATACGAATACGGATAATGACCCTCTATGGAATACATTCAAGGAAAAGATGTTTGTCAAAAACCGAATTCTTTACGCTATTTTGCAGTGTCTTCCATTTGTTTTTAATCTGTATGTGATTCTTAAGAGATCACCTAATCATGCTGATAAATCAAAAGGGAAAGCAATTAAAATTAACCTGTGGCAGGTAGCCCTTTCATTTGCAGTAGCTATTGCAGTGATTATTTTGTTTAAACCAGGATTACTGTTCGTTTTAGGCAGTTTTACGGTAATGACCACGTTAGGAGCAATTCGCTACTGGGGAGAGCATATGGGAATTGACAAAGGCAAAGAAAGCAACACGCACTGGTTCCCTTTGGGAATGGGTATTGGAAATCATGATGTCCATCATAAACATCCGGGTTATTCCTGGCTCACGCTTACCATTGGTCTACTTTTCCGAAACATGGATACAAATCCGCTCAAGTCTACCTATCGACTCTTTTTCCGGAAAGACTTTCGACACTACAAAGACAATAACTAAGCTTACTCGTTTGTTTGTAATGTGTATTCATTGAGGTATACAGAATACATTGTTTTTGATAAAAGAGATAAGCCCCCAGGAGCTTTAAGCTTCATAAGATCTCTCCAATACGTTTTTCCTGCATATTTGTCCTGAGATATATAATACCCTTTACTGTGAATGATAATGGTTCTTTTTTCTGTATCCGCCATCAAACCTTCAAATATGAGATGAGTAGAATCACCTGTATTTAAATGCTCCATGTAAACATCATCATCATTCTCCAATGAAGACAAATAACTAATTTCTCCATTTGCTAAAGATGGTTTAATGATATTTACTTTTAATTCTTCATTTGGCGTAAAATCCATTCCTACATAATCCAAATCCCAAAACTTAAATCCTGCCTGCAAACGTATTTCAATATCTGTTCCTGAAATCAGCTCTTCAACTATAGGAACTGCTATGGACGTGTAGTTTGCCTCTCCCACCAGGTTAATCGTTTCAACATCTACCCACTCCCCATTCTTTTTTATGGATAGAACCAAAGGGACCCCAGCTTTCTTCATTCCTGCTATTGCTTCTTCAGTAGATCTTTTATGATTATTTTCTACCCAACCTTCATATCTATCGCCCATCATAGAAGCAAAAGTTTTGTAGACCACTCCAGCCCATTCTGTATTTTTTAAATTTAAAATGACTTTAGCATTAGCTACGTCAGTTGGTTTATCAAAAGTCAAATACGTATTTACCATGTTTTCATCGGACTCTGAATCAAACAAATAGCCCTGCTCATCATGATAAGCTGCCAAAGGCGAAAGATCACCACCCTTTTCATTTGTTATAGAAGTGGGGCTCTTCATGTCAGAAACTGCATGAACTTCCCCATCTTGACCCGGTATAACCTGAATATTCTTGGTATGATTCACAACCAAAAGCTCAAGCACGTTTGTATAATGTCTTTCATTTTCTTCATTCTTAATGTACATCTCGTAAATTGACGATTCGGGTCTGTAATCAGTCAAGATTTTATAATCATTTCGTTCGAGATTAGGTGCCGTAGCGCCTGTAAACAAAGTATTTGTAAAATGATAAGACTCACCATCGAAGGTATACACATGAGGACAATTACACGCTATTAAAAGCAGAATAGCAAATCCAGCTATCACAGCCAAAATAACGATTCCAATTACCATTAACACTGATAAAAAAACCGCTACGCCGTCTTTCGTTTTAAATAGAGATTTTGATTCATCTATGTCATTTAAACCTATTGCAATGTTTTCAGAATCAATCTCATAGCTTTTATCTAAATAAACATGTGTTTGTTCTTGAATTTTATCTAAAAAAGATTTGGCTTCTTCAATAAGCAAATCAGCTGAACTACCATTTAAAGCACTTGCATATACATTTTCTTGAAAATCGTTTACTTCCCCTCTTGTTCCCGTAAGATGATCATTTTCAATTTTAGCATCCATCAATCGAAAAACATCCGAACCATGATGTACGACCACATATTCGGTAAGCTCCTTTACATCATCCTTTTGATATTGTGCTGTGGCATTTGATACCTTAGAGGATAAGTAATTATATCTACCGCAACTTGATAAAATCCCAAGTATCATTACAAATGACATTACCCTTTGCATTGTTTTATTGTTTTTCATAATTACACATTTACTAGTTCGTTTTCTTTTTCAAGCTCTTTTATCAGATCACATCCTTCAGCTTTCATTTCGTCGATATTTGATTCGTGATCAGAATCCAAAATATGTGTTTTTCTATTTCGACAAAATGGGCATGAGCTCATATACCCATCCGTATCAATATATAAGTATTTGAAGCCTGCTGCTGAACAGCCCGAACGCCTCTGATGGTAACCCGGATGTAACACAATCGGCATATCTTTATATTCTGAATCCCTGTTGACTTTCAGAAAGAAGTCATCAACGACAGTAGATTGCTCAGGTAATAGCTGTACGTCTTGTCCTGCATAATTTCCTACCGCCCGAGGTTCGAGAAGCTGAACAAAGGATACTCCCATTCTTTGTGCCAATTCCAAGTAGCTATATAAATTTTCCTTAGAAGTAAAGTCCCTGGTCAAACAAATGGTAAAAGTAACTACCAAACCATTATTAACCGCACTTTTAGCGCCTTCCATCGCCCAGGAAAAGGCCTTGTTATTTCTTCTAAATTTATTATGAAGATCACTATCGTGATGATCAAGCCCAATAGAAACACCTGTTAGACCCGCTTCCTTAAGCCTTTTTGCATTTTTGTTGTTTAAATTAAAGCCCGAGGTAAATACCCAAAAATCAGATTTCTTTTCCGCGGAATTTAAAATTTCAATGACATCGTCAATTTTAGCCATTGGGTCACCTCCTCCAAAGTGTATCACAGGTATTCCGGCATTTTGAAGCTTCTTTACAATTTTATTTTTATCCTCAACGCTCAGTGTCTCTTTCTTATTCAATTCCTCTCCTTCATAACAATGTTCACAGTTCAAGGGACATTTTTTTGTAAATGCCAATTGCACCATTCTAAGGTTTTCGAGATTAGTAACATCATTATATAAAGTCTTCCTCGACTCTAAATCAATAATTCTATAAAAATGCTTTGCTGGCCAACCCGCATTATTGCAATTAAAAAACACCCGACCATCCACCAGGGCAAACTTATTATGATACTTTTTTTCCTTGGCATATTTTTTCTTTATGCCAACTGCACCCTTAATGATTTTATAAAATTTGACTGGATTTTTATGCCGTTTAAGTATATGAAAAGATACGCTTGTCCATATTTTCACAAACATCCATTTACTTCTATGCCCTTCAATAATCATAAATAATTTTTAATTGAATTGATACGATCTATGCTTAAATTCTAAGACCAATGCCAATAGACGGTAAAATCCAGTAGCTTCTTATGGTTTCTGGTCTTGATTCGTCTGACTTTTTTGCACCCACATAAAACACGGAGCGTATCTGAGTATTCAGGTAAAGCATTTTTTTATACAAATAAAGCTCATATCCGATATGAGGTGTTATTAAAAAAGTAGTATACTTTAAATTGTCCATACCAGGAGCAGCCAGATTAATCTCTTCCCATCCAAGAATTAAGCCCAGATATGGATCAGACTCCAGGTTCTTAGCAAGATTAAAACGATACCTGAATGTAAAAGCATACTCTACACTAGCTCTAATATGTGTTGATTCAACAACATTATCAAACATGTTTGAATGAAATTCCTCAGGAACATCCGAAGCCATGAGATAGATGCCTGCAGTAAAATTCGTGTTGTCTGTGAAATTATACATGGCATTTAAAGACCTTCCATTATTAAAGAACAATCCAGGTTCAAATTCGATCCTTAGCTTATTTTCATCCACATTTAAGTCCTTATCGTACAATTGTGCAGACACAGAAGTATTCACTCCAATACACAACAAACAGAATAGCCCTATTGATTTTCTAGATAGATTTCTCATATTCATTTAATTAATGTTTAGTTATTAATAATACAAAATATTTATAACACGAGCTATTTAGACTGATTCAATATCTCTAATAAAGCTTGCTTTTCAATTCCGCCAAGATACCATCCAGCTTAGAAAGTTTACTTGTGTTAATAAGTTTATACGACGTCTCCTGCTCAGAAAACATGTTTAAATATTCAGGACGCATCATTCCGAGTAATTTTTCTGTCTCATGATACTCTGATAACCCACGCTTACTCAGCCTTTGAATTAATATATGGCTGGGTGCATCCAAAAAATAAATAAAGCTGGGTAATTCAATATTAAACAAAGTATTCAGTTGCTCCTTTGAGTGATTTTCTTTTACGGAGAACCAATCAAATAAGAAACCCAACACATCGTAAAGAATTCCTTTGTCTGACCTATTTATAGGCTCCTTAATGAGATCCAATATGCCATTCAGCTCTTCGCTAAATTCATGATCTATTTCCTTTCCTAAATGCAAGTCAAGATGTTTTGGGTGCATCACCTTCAAATAAACCTTGGCATAAACGGCCGTATCAATTAAAGGATGTCGTTCACAAAGTATGATGGTTCCCTTTATTTTTAATGCGCTGTGCATTTCATTGAATAAGAGCATGGCCCCAAACATGGCAACAATTTTCAGGCTGGTTATTCCCTCTTTATCCGCACGCTCCCCTAGCCTGTTAATACATACACATTGTCGGTAAAGTACAGTATTTTCCTTAAATTTTTCAGCTTCAATTGTCGGCACTCTAAGAACAGAAATTTGATTTTCCAGATCCGTTTCCAGCCTATTTAGAATTGTACTTTTACCACTTCCATCAAGGCCTGTAATTAAAATCATAAAGCTGAGTTAATGGCAATCATTGATTGAGTCAGGACTTCTTCTTTGTTTTGCAATCCACTTACAGCTTTCCAGTTAGCTTGGTCAAAATGAGACCATGATTTTGCAGCCAGTCTTTGAAATTCCTTGAAGCTGGTTTCTGAAGGAGCTTGAAGTCCACACTCGTAGCTGGATAAGCTCTGTTTTCTTTTAAATGCAGTCTCATAATCCACTTCGAGCTTAATAACAAGATCTGGAAGAGGGAATAAAGCCATAAGTTGATTAACCAACATGGAATCTGCTTCTAATGCCAGTTCAGAAGCAAAATACTTATAATAATACCCATTGAACAAGAGGGTTTTATTAGATGATTGAGCCTTCACCATAGCGTGGTGCAAAGCATGTGCTAAAAACAACAATCGAGCATTTGAAGTAAGCTTGCACAAATACTGATCAACATCCGACCTTGAGGGGAACAAATTATCATCCATGGCATCCCAAATCGAAATCACATGCGCCTCTATACCGGAATGTATAATGGAATTTATAACAGTGGATTTTCCAGATCCATCCGTCCCTGTAACTACAATCATTTTTTGCTTCATTGAATATTCTTTACTGCATTAGCAATCTCTTGAGGGTCAATTCCTCTCGATTTTAGATAGTCAAAATAAGATTCCTTTTTGAAAATGTAATTTATTGGAGAGCTGATTAAATCTACAAATAATTTAAGGAAGAGGAGCACGGTAAACTTCCATCCTATTTCCTGAGCTATCAATGAGAAGATGTAATATGGGGCCTTAAAAAACCCAATCAATTTGTTCCAGATGGCGGGCGAATGTGCTTTATCAGAAAGCTTTAGTCGTGTAGCTGAATTAGAAAAGTATATCTTTTTCAGGATTTTCAAATAAAAGGGAAATTTCAAATGGAACTGCGGAAAGAGATTGAAATATATGACATCCTTTTCAATATCCTGAAAATAATCGTTGTAGGAAATCTGAAAATCACCCGATATATCTGCACTATGTATTCTTTTATTCACTCTTCTTTTAAGGTAGCCTCTATTTGAACCAATTAATTTACGCATCAAGTCCTCTGAGAAAGTTTTGACACATAGATTACTCATTGACAGAGTAAAATACGCTTTATCAAGTGACTTAGATTCTTTGACGATTTGGAGAAATTTTGATTGATCAATATCCTTGACAAGTATGAGGTTATACACATCCATACAATCTCTAATTCCACATTTGTATATGCCCATATGGAGAATAAGGTGCAAAAGGGTATACTCGTTTGAAAGCGCTTTAAGTTTTAACCCTTCAAAATTAAATTCAATTGCCGAGCTCCAAACATCCTCCGTGTTTACGTTGTACGAACTTGTTGGAGACTTCAAACCCCATTGTGATCCCATTATACACGAATAATCTGGACTAATAAAAGCCATACCCACATGGCTATAATCCGCAGGTTTCTCTTTCTCTCCTCCCCAACCAAAGCCTAATGGAATAAATCCCATACGCAGATATATGTCCTGAACTCTATCCCAGTCTTTTTTATGAATCAAGATGTCAAAATCATTCATTCGTTTGTATCCTACCTCCTGATACACCACATGTGCCAAATAATTCCCTTTAAGAACCACGACATCAATTTCTTCTTTAATAAATATTTCTAAAATACTGATTGCTATATTATTACGTTTATTGTTTTTAATTTTTACTTTATCAAATTCAATTCTAAATAGCTCTCTTATTTCATCGTTCAATAATAAGAATATATCGTACTTTTTGAGCTGAGAAAATGTCCAGGGAGCCAGCTTCCACTTTTTGCAGTATTCAAAAAATTCTTGCTGAAGTTCGTCAGAGTTTATAGAGGACAAGCGATCTTGTATGGATAGCTCCTCATCGGAAGTCCACATTACTTTTGATATGTCTACTGAGAGTCTAAAGTAATTCATTCTGCTCTAAGTCAATAATACCTGTTGCCCCGTTCATTTTGAGCGTTTTTAACCCTTGAACTGCAGCTGTCAAGCCCTTCACGCCTACAATTGAAGGAATCCCCATCTCCCTGCAAAGTATAGAGGTGTGACTCAATAAATTTCCCCGTTCCGAAACAAGTCCTTTTGCCTGAGTAAATAAACCGATCCAGCCTGGTTCAAAATACTTGGAAACCAATATGCAAGCCGTAAAATCCGTATTAAGGTCTGTATTTTTATCTATCAACACGATTGAACCCTCTACTGCCCCACTACAGCAACCTATTCCTTTTAGCTGATTTCCTTTGATTGATACATTGTCATCAATAGATTCATAGTACTTGTCATTAGATTCAACATAACGCGCTGCTCTTTCCATTTGCCCGTGTGTCTCATAATCCACTTTACGCTTCTCTATTATAGCTTTAAAGTTCTTTTGTTTGGAAACATCCATAATTTCATTAACATAAAGATAGAGAACGTCACGTGAGTCCTCAATACTTCCTGAAACCTGTAATCTTTCACCCATTTGGAGAAACAACTGTCGAAACAAAGCAAAAACCTGGGCTCGGGTATATCGGTAATTCTCTCGAGCCTTGACTCTTTTTACCATAATGTAAATCAGCTTGTTAAAGATCAACCGCTTTACAAGGTTGTACGGATAATAATGCTTCAAAACGTCATGGTAATTAAATTTTTCTTTTTCGGGTTTCCCAGCCACAGGCGGGTGCATATTTAGTTTTAAATAAGCAATAAACAAAAGAGGGTTTTGTATGTAACTAATGGTCTCCATTTTTAATTCACTCTCACTTGTTCGCTCTCCATACATTGAAATATGCGTAACTATCGCTTCAAAAAAGACTGCATGCTTTATTTTTATTTCCTTCCATATTTCTTCACAATCCGTCTGCTCAAACAGCTCTTTCAATGGCTCATTCGTATGGATTTCTCCACACAAGGACTGAAAACTATTGACCAGATTTACAGAAACGACCTCCCCCTCAGTAAAAAGAATGTCATTCATAAAATTAGGCTCTGTTTGATTTAGCTTTGATTTCCTGATAAATCTTTTCAATCTAAAGAAAATCAGCATGGTAAAAAGACCATTTAATATAGGAGCTAACCAGTTTTTTGCTGAATTGGTACGCAGAGACCAATAAGAATTTACAAGCTCATCAAAGGTCTGATTCTTGAGGACTTCCGTAGAAAAACGGTTTTGTGATTCAGTAATATGAGTTGCGTAGTTAATCGCATGCTTCCTACTATTTAATAATTTGAACAATAGATTGATAAAGATGCCTGTTCGTTTAATGAAGGTATGTCGTTTTGGAGGAGCCACAAATGGGACATCGGACATATTCCAGATTCGTGGCAACTGCCGAACAAGTCTTTTCCCCATGGGAAGTTGATATAAATTGGATTGCCATGCCCCTACATTGTAATACAAAGCTCCATAAATGCCACCAGACATATTTTGAATGTTATTCTGATTCTGTTTCAGAATACTTGTCTTAAAACCAATAGCCCGAGCACTTTCCAAGTAAGCTCCTTCAAATGTAATCTGCGTAAATGAAATGCTTAGCGGTAGCGTGAGTCCAGGGTAATTCCCTTCAGCATTGGTACTGTCCCATATAATTAACTCTTCCTGTAAAGACCTACTGGTTATTGGACGAACCTGCAACCAGTACACCCTCCCATTTAGAATAGCAAACTCCACATCAACAGGTGCTTCTATGAGCTGCTCAAGTCGACGTGCTCCTTCTAGGAGATCATTCAAATGATTCTCTGTTTCCGTTTTTATTTTGTTACCATTTTCAATACAATTGTGAGGTATGCCATTTTCAAGCTTTTTCCCCTGATAATCGCTTTCGAGATCTTCAAAAACAAATGAATGAGCTGTATGCCTAATTTGAAAAGCATCAAACTCTCCTGAAACAAGATTCTCACCCAACCCAGGAATCATATTGATTACGGTGTCATCAGACAACAGATTCACGGGGTCCTTTGTAAAGAGCACTCCAGAATAATCAGGTGCAAGCATTTCCTGAATGACAATTCCATGTGATTGCGAAAGGTCGGCATAATTGCTCTGCTTGTAATACGAATTAAGCACAGCCATAACGGCTTCATTCAGATTAGATGTAGGTACATTTAAGCACGTAAGATATTGACCAGCAAAGGACTTTTGCTTGCCATCCTCCAATGCAGTACTCGAACGAACAGCCCAAAGCTGATCTTTCTGGATGGAATTGCTTAATCGCCATTCTTCCAACACAGGTATTAGGATCTCTGAATTACTTTTTACGGATGAAATGATTAAATAATCAAGGAGATAAAATGCAGGAGTTCGAAATCCGTTTTCGTGCAAACAAATCAATCCTCTTGCCTTCCCTCCAGTTTCAGATCTGGTCCTGAATTCATCTTCTACACCTACTATTTTCATAGGTATTAAAGGTAAAAGAAATCGTACAACTGAGCAGTGAATTAAAAGTATTAGTACATTTATTCCGAATGAAAATAATCATCACAGGAGCAACAGGAGCATTTGGCGGAGCTATGGTTCGTTACTTTGCAAAAAAGGGACACGACATTATTGCGACGGGACGTGTAAATACCCCACCAAAGGAGTTACTGGAGATCGCAAGCTACATTCAAGCAGATATCACAAAGCCTTTTGAGTTGCCTGAAGCAGATGTTATTATTCATGCAGCAGCTCTTTCTGACGATAAGGCAAGTCCCAAAGACCTCTACATTCCAAATGTTATTGGAACGAAAAACGCAGTTACTGCCGCCTCACGATGTAAGACTTTTATTTTTGTTTCTTCATCCTCTGTTTATTTACCTGAAGAAGATATAATCACTGAAGCATATACTGAAAAACAAAACAACAAACTGCTTTCTCCTTACGGCTATTCGAAGCTTCTTTCAGAAAAAGTACTCAAAGAGGTTTTCACTGGCGAAAGATGTTTTATTCTGCGTCCAAGAGCCTTTTATGGCCCTGGAGACACGAAGATTATGCCCAGAATGATGAAGCTTGTTAAAAATAACGTATTCAAACGTCCTGGTAAAATGAAAATCCAACTCTCAATGACGCATTATTACAATATGGCACATGCGATAGAGTGTTGTTTTATGTCAGAGCTTAGAGGAATACGAACATATAATGTGGCTGATGAGGAAGTATATACAATGATTACAACACTGCGAACATTGTTTCAGACGATTTATGGAGAAACTCTCGAAGAAAAAGAAATCAGTATTCAATTTCTGAAGGTGTTAGCCGTTTTTAAAGTTGGAGGCCTCACTCCTCTTCTAATTCGTGGATTGACGCAAAATATGGTATTGGATATCAGAAAGATTCAAAATGAGATAGGATACAAATCAATCATTACGTTTGAAGATAGCCTCGCTGAAATCAAAGACTGGATTAATCAGATCGGCGGTGCAGAGGCTTTACAAAAAGCCAACCCGATACTGAACTGGAAAGCCTATTAAATTTAAGACCTTGCTTTTTTTATATCCCATTAAGTCTAAAACTGCTTAGGCCATTTCTGGCTCTTGTGCTTTTTTTGATTGTCTGTAAGGAAAGGAATGAAAGATGCTTCGCTTGGCAAAACGAATCTGCTTGTCTGAATTGATAAGCTTCTTGAATAGTGCTGGTGTAACCCCGAAATACTCATAGACCGCTCCGTTGGTAAAAGAGATCTCTAAAAGCAAACCTTTGTGCTTGTAGTTCTCAATCCCGCAATCGTCAATTGTCTTTTTGTATTCGGGAAGATTCTTCTCTTTGGTTTCGGGTGCCATACTCACCAAGAAATGGTAGGCATCAATCACCTTTTGCCCCATCAGCTCCGCTTCTTCCTTGCGGTCATCATCATCTTGAAACTTAT
>CALKDS010000067.1 GCA_938084135.1 uncultured Flavobacteriales bacterium | reverse complement strand
GGCATATTGAATAGCGAAGCTACCAACACCACCTGATCCTGCATGAATAAGCACTTTGTCGTTTTCTTTAATTCCTGCATATTCCAAAGATTGTAAGGCCGTAAGTCCTGCTAGAGGTAAGCCAGCCGCTTCTTCAAAAGTTATGTTTCCAGGTTTTTTTGACACAGCTATATTATTTACGGCAACATATTCTGCGATAGTACCCATTTGTTCTTGCGGCACTCTAGAATAGACTAAGTCTCCAACTTCAAAATTGCTGACATCATCTCCTTTTTCAACCACAGTTCCACTCACATCATATGCAACGGTGCTCGGAAACGGGATGGGAAGCAGGCTTTGTAGGTTTCCCAACACGATACTTTTGTCTATCGGATT
Source organism: uncultured Flavobacteriales bacterium (assembly GCA_938084135.1). Classification (GTDB taxonomy): domain Bacteria; phylum Bacteroidota; class Bacteroidia; order Flavobacteriales; family Schleiferiaceae; genus TMED14. Next base: position 4,875 of record CALKDS010000067.1, on the reverse strand, counting down.
AATGGCAGTTGCCTTCACTTCGATAAGTACGTCCGTTGATTGTATTGTTGGTTTGCTTACCTCACTAAAGGCCAAGCTATCTTTTATCTCTCCGTATTTTATTAATTGTAATGCCTTCATCTTTGTATCATTTATTATTAGTCGATACAAAAATAGATTAGGGGGAGCGGGTAAAAATTACCCTATGGTAAGAAAGCTATTTATTTACTTTTTCTGCTCTAATACGGCTCAAGCTTTGTTGCGTGATTCCTAAATAAGATGCGATATGATAATTTGGAATGTATTGCTCAATATCAGGATATTGTTCTAGAAATAAATCATATCTCTCTTGAGCAGTTAGTTGCAATTGATTTAAAATTCTTTTATGCAAACTAACCACATGACGTTCTAAGTTCTTTCTCTGAAAAGCCTCAAATTCAGGGAATAATGAGTGTATGCCATCTAATTCATTAGCGTTAAACTCAATGATGGTTGAATCAGTTATGCACTCTACGGTTAATGTCGCAAGTTCATTGTTATAAATAGCGATAAAATCGCTAATCCACCAATCTTTAATAGCAAACTGCAAAGTGTGCTCTTTACCATCATTATCAATGCAGTAAGACCTTAAACAGCCAACTGTAACAAAATAAGTTTTCTTCACAGCTTGTCCTTGTCGGATTAAGATTTCTGCTTTAGGAACTGTTTTCTCTTTTGAAATGGAAAAAAGATATTCTTCAGCTTTTGAGCTTAGCGTTATACTGCTTTTTATTTTATTGATTAATTCTTCCAAATTTTGATTGATTCTGTCAATTACTTATGACATCTAGTATAAGCGGCCGTTTTAATGCCGCTTTAGAAAATGGGACTACCTTCAACAGAGGTTGTTTTGAACTTGATAAAGCCTCGTTTGCCCAAATTTGAGCTAATTGCAGACTGTAATCCAATGGAGGTTTACCGATGCACTCAAGAAACATTTTCTCTGTACTATGTGCGGTTATATTCATCAGAAGTGGCGTTGGGTATTTTTGATTCGAATAGAAATTAGTTGCAAAAGATCTCCTACAAATATGACTTGTTACGAGTTGCCATTTCTCATATTGACCATAGACATTTCTTTTATCCTCTGTTGAATATATTTTACCATCTTCAAGACTATTAAATCCAACCAATCTGCAAACCTCTTTGATTTGCCTATTGAAAATAGCCGACTTACTATCTGAGGTTGAACCTAGCACTTTTGGATCCAAGGAAATTTAAAATATTCGCAAAAACTATCAGAGTGAAAAAAGGAACGAAACTCTACTCCATTTTTAGGCAAAAATGCCCTCGCTGCCACGAAGGTGAAATGTTCAAAAAAAAGAATCCATATATACTAAGTAAGATTTGGGCAATGCACGATTCCTGCTCAATATGTGGACAACACTACCAACTGGAGCCTTCGTTTTTTTACGGTGCCATGTATGTAAACTATGGCATTACTGTCGGTATTGCAGTATCCGTTTTTGGTGCTATGCACCTAGTTGGAGTCGAATGGGAATTCATGCATTACATCATTGCCATTATTGGAGCGATAATTCTAGCTGCTCCCATTACATTTAGGCTTGGCAGAATGGTTTGGATTAACATATTTGTCGGTTACAAACCAGAATTCAAATCTATTCAGGCTGACGAGTACAGAAAATCCCATTAATCATAAGACCCGCTCGTTTTTGGGGAAACTTCACGGTGCGTTTACCTTCAACTTCTGCATATGTTTCGAAACCTGCGTTTCCCATAAATAGATCGTGAAGATTCCTTTTTGCCTGATTAAACTTGAGTATGTACTGATCGTTTTCCAAGGTCCACTTACCCGCCAAAGTATATTTCTTATTCTTCGCCAAATCGTTCAAGTCTAAATTAAACTTTTGGTTTTCTTCTAATGATAGGGTAATATCCGCTAGTCCATTACCTATTGACCGATACCTAGTGTGGCCAAATGAAGCGTATGCCAAAGCAATGGACAAGGCTAAAGAGGCATACCTTTTCTGCCTGTTATTAAGTAGGAATTTGTATTTGAAAAATCTTAAGAGTCCCATACTATTTATATTCTAAAGAGTAAGACGCTCTACGCCTCAAATAGTTCGTTAGGAAAGACGAATAAATTAAGTTTCTTGACTAGTGATAATAAATTATCGCTGAACTAGTTAGCAACTTCAATTACTAAAATATCCGTTGCTGCCCAAAAGCTCTTTCGATTCAACACAGTGAGTGTTTCTACCTTTCCATCAGAATCTAAAACGAAATCGTAGGATGCCTCGGGATGATTAGTAATTAGCTTAGCTTTATTACTATAAAGTGGCACACTTGTCAAGTCACGTTGATCAGATTCAGTGAAAAGTGACAGGTCGAGTTTGGAGACATCTAACTTTTTAGCCAAACCTATACCCAATACACCTCCTTTTTTAGTTGTAATCCGACTGTCTTTCAACTCTTTTGCATTCCCTACCACATAATATACTGTGTGCATTTCTTCGTCCATTTTAATAACTTCCTCAGTTAATTCAATATTCGTTATACGCACGCTATCGACTCTACTTAGAATGGCATCTAATTTCACATCTTTATTGGTCAACATCGTCATGAGCTCATTGATTTGCGATTCTCTATTCGCTAAGCTTTCTCGCATAGAAGATATCATATCCTCCATTTCTTCATTTCGCACTTTGCTTTCCTTCATTCTTTTAAAGAGGTCATTAAGTTGACTCTGTTTAGATTCTAAAAGCTTATCTAAATTCTGCACCTGTCCTATTATCGTTTCCTTGCTTAGAACCTTTGATTCAGAAGTGTCCAAATTAAATATGCCATTCTCAGCATTTACCTCTTTCATTGTTTGTGAAATAGTCTCAAACTCCGTTTTAAATACGTTCAAGAGTGAGTCTTCTTGCATCAGAAGCAGTGAGTCTTGCTGCTTTTTAGCTTGTGCCTTATCCTGCTCTTGATTGCAGGATACAACAACAATTGACATTATTAGGAATAAGAGAAAAGGAAATGATCTTCGCATTTGAATTATTTTAGCCAAAGGTAAGTGTGTGGTGGAATTTCACATAGACAGGGAAATAAACTTTTCGTAAGACATCTATTCAGCTCTCATTAATATTACCGTGTTTTCGCAAGAAACTATTTTTGCGCTCCAAAATTGAATTATGACATCTGAACAAAAAGCGAAATCCTGGTTGATTCAAGAAATTGATGAGTCTACAAGAAAAAAAATTGAATCGCTAATTGCTGGTGATGTAAGGGAGCTGGAAGATGCATTTTACAAGGACTTAGAGTTTGGAACAGGAGGTATGCGAGGTATTATGGGGGCTGGTTCTAATCGAGTGAACAAATACACGTTAGGAATTGCAACCCAGGGTTTAGCTAACTACCTCCATAAAAGTTTTAAGACCACAAAAACCAAAGTAGCCATTGCTTTTGATTGTCGGAATAACAGCACCACATTTGCCAGACTTGTGGCCGATGTACTTACTGCTAATGACATAAAAGTACTTCTATTTGAATCTCTGCGTCCTACTCCACAACTATCTTATGCTGTGCGTAAATATGGATGCCAAAGCGGAATTGTTATTACGGCCTCACATAATCCTCCAGAATATAATGGGTACAAAGTTTATTGGGATGACGGGGCCCAAATAGTGGCACCTCATGATAAAGGCATTATTGATGAAGTTGACCGAATTCGGGATTTTTCACAAGTAAAGTTTAATGGAAAACCCGAATTACTCAATGTGCTTGGTTCTGACACGGATGAAGCGTTCATAAACGATTCTCTCAAACAAAGAAAATCTACAGTTAAACATCCGTTGAAAATTGTTTTCACCTCCTTACATGGCACGTCCATTACTCTGCTGCCAGAACTATTGAAAAGAGCGGGGTATAACGATGTACATATCGTTGAGGAACAAGCCATTCCTGATGGAGAATTTCCGACTGTTAAGAGTCCTAACCCCGAAGAGAGAGAAGCATTAGATATGGCTCTTAAGCTAGCTGAAAAGATTGGAGCTGATATGGTTGTAGGAACCGACCCTGATAGCGATAGACTTGGAGTTGCTGTAAGAGACGATAATGGTGATATGGTGCTACTAAGTGGAAACCAGTGTGGAATATTGCTTACAGATTATCTAATATCAAATACAGATCTAAAGGGAAATGAATTTATTGCATACACCATCGTAAGCAGTGAGCTTTTTGGACGTGTCGCAAATTCATATCAAGTAGAATCTGAAGTCTGTCTTACTGGGTTTAAGCATATCGCCTCACTTATTAGAGAAAATGAAGGGAAGCGAACTTTTCTTGGCGGTGGCGAGGAAAGCTATGGCTATATGGTTGGTGACTTTGTAAGGGATAAAGATGCCCTAACATCTACATTGATTTTTTGTGATTTGGCAGCAGAGGCTAAATCCCAAGGTGGATCCACTATGAAGAAATTGGAAGATCTATATGGGAGACATGGAGTATACCAAGAACATTTAATTAGTATCACTAAAAAAGGAAAAACGGGTGCTGCTGAGATTTCTGAAATAATGGAAACATTTAGAAAAACCCCCCCAACTCAATTTGGAGGAGAAAGCGTAATTCAACTTGATGACATTCAATTTGGTATTCGTAAAAACCTTATCAACCAGCAAGAAACTAGGATTGATTTACCAATATCAAATGTGCTACAGTTTTACACCGATGCTGGAAGCAAGATTTCGGCCAGACCTTCAGGTACTGAACCCAAAATCAAATTCTACATTAGTGTTAACTCAGTTTGGAATAATAAATCCTCCCTGGAATCACAACAAAAAATCCTCAACAATCGAATAAAATCAATTATTGAGGATCTGAATTTTTAGGGATTTAATCTTTATT
>CALKDS010000066.1 GCA_938084135.1 uncultured Flavobacteriales bacterium | reverse complement strand
TATTTCCAAATTTAAATCCTGATCTACTTCCTGGAATATAATGTGGAACCTGACTCATGTTTTCCATACCTCCAGCCACAGCAATATCTATTTCTCCCAACCTTATTGATTGCGCTGCTAGAGCGATAGATTTCATCCCTGATGCACAGACTTTGTTAACCGTTGTACATGGAACTTTATTGGATAGGCCGGCTTCTAATGCTGATTGTCTGGCAGGATTCATTCCTAGATTAGCTTGAAGCACACAACCCATATAGACTTCTTGAATTTGGCTAGGTTCTAAACGGATTTTATCTAAAGCTCCTTTAATAGCTATACTTCCAAGTTTAGTAGCACTAACACTACTTAGAGCACCATTAAAACTTCCAATGGGAGTTCTTGAGGTGCTAACGATAACGACTTCTTTCATTTTAACAAGGGGGGTGTGTTATTATCGCTAAGATAAAGTGAGATGTCCTTTCAATAAATCCAATTTTTAATATTCATATTCAGAGGTGACTATTAAATTCGATATTCTTTTGAATAATAATTATATTTTTTCTTATCTAAACCTAATATTTAGTCTCAATTGCTCTACAAATTCTATATTTGCCGACCCTAGTGGTATGGATATAATGCATTTTCTTGGATAGTCTCAAAGAGAGGGAAACATCAAAAAAGAATTGTATCCATAACTATTAATAGGTGAGATGGGTGAGAGGCTTAAACCACCAGTTTGCTAAACTGGCGTACGGGCAACCGTACCGCGGGTTCGAATCCCGCTCTCACCGCAAAAAAAAGGCCCCAATTGGGGCCTTTTTAATTATTGGAGTATTATTTTTTCTAAGACGGTGCTTTTATCCGAATTATTATAAAATTTCATTAGGTAAAGCCCTTTGGGTAAATGACTTAGATTGAGATTTGTATGGCGTTCATTAATTTGAATCCCATGAACTTTTTGTTGCAAATAATTGGTCACCGTGAGTGCACTTCCGATCATTTTCTCATTAACCTCAATAGAGATTTGATGTTCTTTAGATGGGTTGGGGTAAACTAATATTTTTTCATTAGTCAGCCCTGGATTTAGACCAATTCCACCAAACCAAAATTCTATCCAGTTTAAATTAAAAGGAGCTTGAGTGATAGTTAATCGCAGAATCTGCTCTCCGGCAGTCAGAGGTACATTGAATGAGTAAGTTTCCCAATCCTGCCAGTCTCCAGTTGCAGGGAAATTAGCTGATCCTAAATTACTTAGAATATTTCCTATTGAATCAACAATTTGAATATTTAATGCTCCGGGGCTTTGAGAGGCGGTTCTAAAGTCCGCTTTATGCATTCCGCTATTTAGAACTAAAACTTCATAGTCGACGTAGTCTCCTGGGTCAAGATATGCTAGGTTTTGACCACCACTGATATCAGTACAGGTTTCTAGGGAAATTCCTGCTGAATTCAAATAATCTTCAGCTTGAACCCGTCCTGGTATGAGATGAACACTTGGAAGTAAATTTTCAATATCTTCAAGAGTGAAGGGTTGAAGCGAAGTACCATCTTTAGCCAGGATATTTCCACTGAAACTAACTTTAATGACGTCTGTAAATTTATATCCTGAGGCTAAATCAATATGCAACACTCTTGATTGGTTCGAGTCACTTTCTATCGCAACTATTGTTTGGGTTACTCCGTTTGATGTGACAACAAAACCATTGGCTCCAGAGCCTTGGACGGGTAGAATAGATTTATTTAGTTGTATCGTTATTCTATTTGGTACATCAATGTACCCATCAACAAATTCATAGTCAAGATTTGTTGTTGGGCCAACGGGTATAAATTCAAAACTACTCACATTAAATCCTCCACCATCTGCGACCATTCGCAGTTTGGTATCTTCTTTTTGCATTATAACATTAGGAACGACTCTCGAGCCCCATGAAGTCCAGCTTCCCGTGTTTGGAGTGTAATAAGAAGGGGATACCCTGACGCCATTGGCCTCAAAATGGAAATTACCACCAGTAGAGCCATTGCAAGTAACCCTTACATGAACATCATAGACAGAATCATTTTGGACATCAACTTCATATTGCATCCAATCATCAGTATCTACAAATCCCACTTTATACCCATTATTGTTAATGGTGTCTGAATTTTCTTGAATATCGACACCATCATTTCGATAAATCCAACCTGAATTCCATGCAGGTGGTGGGTTTAACTGATAAGATTCGGTATCATAATAGGCATTATTAATGGTACCTAAATCATATTCTGAGGCATAAATGACGCCTGGAATAGTCTGATAGGTCCATGGTAGAGTCTCATCACTGTATACTTGCCTAAACATCGCGTCAATAACTCCTCGATTGTAAACACAATTCTCAAGCTTTAGGTTTTCTGCCAATTGCATCAGAGAATTCGTTGCAATTGCTGCAGTTGGCGGAGTGTTGGTTGCTCCACTCCAATAATAAAGTAAATCCTGGTACCCAGAGTTTTTTAGATAGGAGAGAGGGGCGTTGATCGTCTCCAGTTTTTTCTCTGGCCACCATGCCCAGCCCACTCCGTTAGTTTCAAATAACCGAATTAGATCGGTATACCATGCATTAGAATTTTCTCCAGTTTCTCCAAACCAAATCGGAACATTAAAATTATCTCTTAAATCCAGGCCATACTGAATATCAGATATATTAAATACTGGTGACCAATATTTATGAGGTGAGTAGACTAAATTACTATCCCATGGGGGAGTAAGTCCGTCGAAAGTATTGGCAAACCAATTACCTTCTATATATATAATATGAGTAGTGTCAACAGATCTTATACTATCAGTGACCATATCATAAAATGCTCTCAAAGCAGCTCCTCCTGGTAAGTTCCAGTTTGGTTCATTTAGTAAGTCATATCCACCAATCCATTGCTCATTTTTATAACGGTCCGCAAGCTTTTTCCATAAGGAAGCGGCTTTTTGTCTATTTGCAACACTCTCCCATAGGGAAGGTTTAGATGGATCGTAATCCGAAATAGCTTGATCGTACCCTTGGCCACCTGGAGCAGCATGAAGGTCTAAAATGAGATACATTTCATTTTGTTGGCACCAGGAGAGCAGGGAGTCCGTCATTTCAAATCCAGTATTCAACCATGTATTTTGACCTGAAACAGGTTCATCTTCAATTGGAAGCGTATACAGGTTATAATGCATTGGAAGACGTATCATATTAAATCCCCAACTTTTCATTGAATCGATATCAATTTTTCTTACATGATTCTCTCTCCATTTTTGATAAAATAGTTCAGTGTTTGTTGCTCCAATCAGATCCTCTATCGTATCCCGAATTTTATGTTGAGGAGATGCGAAGGCTGCAGTTTGCATCATATAACCTTCTTGAACCATCCAACCGCCAAGTCCCATACCTCTGAAGATAATGGTATCCTGATTTTGATTCACTATAGCTTTCCCATCGGTTTGAAGAAGGTGTTGGCCATTGGATTGGACATAGAAAAATGAGAGAATAAGGAAACTAAGGAGTTTAAATCGCATTTCTTTTGGTTTTAGTCAATTAAGCACTAGATCTGTTTATTCGTAGGATAGTCCTTCGCCCATATTATAAATTAAAGACGAAGCGCTCGCACCTTCTTCGGCTTGAACTGGCCACGGGAAGGAAAGCCTTCCTGTTGGATTGTAACTTCCATAAAGTACATCTGAGATACCTGCTCCTTCTGTACCAGGTAACCAAATGGCCGCAAAAGCATCCCAATCATTAACATGGTCAGCAATATTCATAGGTCTGCCTGAAATAAGGAGAACAACCACCTTCATTCCTTGTGCTTTTGCATTTTCTATTACCTGAAGATCTTCTTTGGTAATATTTAGTGAGTCTCGATCGCCAAAGAATTCTGTATATGGATCTTCTCCAATGACAACTATGGCTAAATCTCCTTTTACTGAATTAGCGAAAGGATCTGACACAACTTCAATTCCTGGAGGTGCATTTTCTATTAATCCTTCAAGAACAGTAGTTCCTTCGGTAATGTCTCCTTGCCCTCCTTGCCACTCGATTGTCCAACCACCACATTGCATTCCTAGGTTGTCTGCTCCTTTACCTGCAACTACTATTTTTGACCATCTAACCTCTTCATTTGAGTTAGATAAAGGCAAGATAGATTCATTCTTTAGAACAACTACACTTTGTCTAACAGCGTCTCTTCCTATTTGCCTATTCTGATCAGATCCTATTTCAGATAAGTAATCATAATCCATTAACGGATTATCAAATAAACCTGTACGAAATTTAACTCTAAGAATTCGAGCGACAGCATCATCAATTCTACTCATTGGAATGAGTTCTTCCTCAATGGCCTCAGTAAGTAGGGCCATAAATTTTTTGTAAGGTTCTCCTTCTCCTGAAACCATAACCATATCCATCCCTGCATTAATGGAGGTTACGATATCCGACTTATATTCACCTGGGATTTCATCAATTCCTTGCCAGTCAGAAATAACAAAGCCTTCAAAGCCCATTTCTTCTTTTAGAATATCTGTTAATAGCTCCTTGCTTCCGTGGCATTTTACTCCGTTCCAAGAGTTATACGATGCCATAACAGTCTGCACTCCCGCATCAACTGCAGCTTGATATGCTGGAATAAGTGTTTCTTTTAACGTTTCTCTTGTCATTATTGTATTACCACGATCTACAAGATTTTTAATTCCCGTTCCAAAAATGGTATTCCCATCTCCAATAAAATGTTTAGCGCAAGCAATTACTTTTCTTGGATTTTTCTTTGTTGAGGATTGGTAACCCTCAACAGCAGCAACTCCTAAATCTAAGACAAGTTTAGGGTCACTAGAGAAGCCTTCATATGTTCTGCCCCAGCGATAATCTTGGGGTGTCGCGATACAAGGCGCGAAAGTCCAATTAATTCCTGTAGCGGCCACCTCGCTCGATGTTGCATGAGATACGGATTTTACAATTTCAGGATTTCCTGTTGCCCCAAGACCAATATTATGAGGAAATATAGTAGCTCCTTTTACATTATTGTGGCCATGTACAGCATCAATTCCATATATCAGTGGGATTCCTAATCTAGAGGCCAAAGCTTTTTCTTGGTAACCATTATAAAGATCCACCCATGCTTTATGTGTGTTTTCTTTAGGGTGAGAACCACCTCCACTCAGGAGTGAGCCTATTGCATAATCCGTTATGTCTTCGTGATCATCTAAAAAACGATGATCTATTTGCGTCATCTGTCCGACCTTTTCTGCTGTGGTCATTTGTTTAATAATATCATCAACTTTTTGATCTATTGGCGTATCTGGTTGACAACTGAAAAGGGCTAGAATAGTTAAAAATGATAGAATATTTTGCATTGGATAATCGAATTAAATAAGATAAAACCTGATTTTGCTATAGCGAGAATTAAAATCGTTTAAACAAATCACTATTAGGCGATTTAGATATAGTCAAATTTACATTAATAACCTTTAATTAAAAAAAAAGGAGGGGCAAAATAACCCCTCCTTTATGACTTAAAAGTCGTTATCGATATTAGTTCAAGCTAACACGACTGTACTGGTGAGTATCACCTTGGGTGACATGAACCAAGTATAGAGCACGTGGCAAGAAGCTAACATTCAACTTAACTGATCCTGATTGAGTTGACTCATTCATCATAGTGCGACCATTTAGTGAAATAACTTCAACAGTCATTTTCTCTGATGAACGTCCGATGATATTAAGAACATCATTAGCAGGGTTCGGCATTACAGTGAAATTTAGATCCTCTTCTCCGAATCCAACTCCATTACATGTGCTTTCACAGTAATTGAAGCAAAAAACTAAAGAATCATCAGCAGTGCCAACCGTGTAAACACGATTAACAAATCCGCCAAAGTCTTGAGTACAAAGTGAATCAGCAGTAGTTATGTCAAACTGCTCTTGAGCTGCCCAATTATCTAGAGTGAACTTGTACTCCAAAGCTGTTCCTTGATCTATCATAGCTGTGTACTCCCAGACATTATCTCCGTCAGCGTCAGTCATAGGCATAGCATCACCTGACCAGCTATTGAAGTTTCCGCTTACATATGGCTGAGTGAATGAAGTAGGAGCCTTAGGGCTATTCATATCTACAACAAAGTGAATGTTTTGCTGTACAGCTGGTGCAGGACAAAGTCCATCAGTAGAACATACTTCATAGCAAGTTCTGATTGACCAGTCAGTTAACATAGTGTCAGTTGTGCGATCATTCCACTGCCCATATGCACAAGGAAGACCTGCAAGGTTCTCCTTAGTTCCCCAACCAGAGTTGAATCCGTTTAAGAAAATGTAGTCAGAATGGAATCCAACAGGTTTAACGAAAGTAGCAGTCCACATTGATGTACCTGCAATATTCTCAAGCATATTGTCTGTAGGGCCACCCATTCCTGATCCACCACCTACAAATAGGCCAGTAGAGTCAACAGTTTCATTTTCCATATTCACCTGGAAAGTAGCATACACTTCATTTGTGTCACAGCTATAACATTCGTTGAAGCAAACACCTTTTAAGACTTCGTCAGTAACAACGGTTCCACCACGATTTGTGAATCCGCCGTTTGTCACTGTACAAGAAGTACCTGCAGTGAAGTTTTCTTGAGCAGTCCATCCGTCTAGAGTGAATTTCCATTCCATTGATCCAGTATCTAAGGCCAAAGTCGTAGTCCAAATACTATCACCGTCAGGGTCAGTCATTGGGTTACAAGTACCACACCATGAATTAAAAGTACCATTCACATATACCGTTGTGTAAGAACCAGAATATTCAGTCATATCAACAACGAAGGTGACATGAGGTGTTGGAGGGGGAGGAGGACAAACTGTACTCGTTGCACAAGTTCCAAAACAAAACTCTAAAGTTGTGTCTTGTGAAAATGTTGGCATGATTCTGTCGTCATAGTTCGCAGGGTCAGCACAAGGAAGTCCAGCAAGACCTTCTTTAGTTCCCCAGTCACTACTTCCTGTTGGGCTGTTAAAGAAAATAAAATTCCCTCCAGCAGTTCCGTCTAACGTGTCTGTTCCTTCCCATATACCGTCTCCGTCAGGATCAGACAAAGCGACGGCGTCAGAGCCACCAATTACACCACCACCAGCATAGATACCATTTGGTCCTACAGTGATATTCGCAGTATTGACTTTAAAAGTCACTACGTGGGTGTTTTGTGCAAAACCCAAGAAAGGTAGGGTCAGCATTAATAAAGCGTAGATTTTTTTCATGTTGAGCATTTATTAGGGTTATTTAGTTGTTGAGTTATTATTGAGTTATCGTTAATGTTTTAAAAATGAGGCTATTGGAATACGCGAATATAATCAATTAGCATTTGTTGAGGAAATGTTGTTGTTGGATCGGGGTTACCTGGCCAATCTCCTCCAACTGCAACGTTTAAAATGAAGAAGAACGGATGGTTAAATCTCCAGGCTTGTCCACTCACTATGTTATTGGGAGTATATGTTGTGTAGAGATTATCGTCAACATAATATTTTATGCTATTTTCTTCCCATAAAATACTAAAAACATGATACTTATCGGAAAAATCTCCTTCTGAAGCAGGAAGCGAATATGAAGTGGTTTTTGTGTGTGCCCATGAATTTCCTTGAGGTCCGTAATTAATCGACCCATGAATCTTGTGGGCCTCATGCCCAAGCAATTCCATCATATCTAACTCCCCACACGCTGGCCATCCTACAGTAGACATATCATCGCCAAGAAGCCATATAGCCGGCCAGATTCCTTGTCCTTTCGGAAGTTTAGCACGCACATCGATGCGACCATATTTATATTCTACTTTACCCTCTGTAGTCAGCCTAGCAGAGGTGTGCTCCCTATTTTGATAAGTTTCTTTCTTAGCTGTTATGACCAGTTTCCCGTTTTGCAGTGCTGTATTCGCTGTTCCACCTCGATAGTATTGAATCTCGTTATTATACCAATAACCTCCAGTTTCGTAGTTCCATGAATTCACATCTAGCGAAGCCTGATCAAATTCTTCCGACCACACAAGAGATTTTCCTGGATACGAGAGAGGGGAGTAGTATCCTGAAGTATCATCATTGACCATAAATGTGTCATCGTTCATGATCTTTATTTCGGAGAGACCATCCTGAATTCTCACATTTATTGGATTCGAGAAACCGAGCCAAATAACTTCATCAGATTCCATAAGAGTATCCGTTAGGATAGGGACACTGATTTCTGCTGTCGTTTCCCCTTTTGGAATTGTAATCATTCCTTCAAAATGAGTAAAGTCTTCTCCCGCGGTTGCTGTAACCCCTGTGGTCTGACATTGGAACGATATATCCTTATTAAATGAATCCGAAATCGTTATTCTATGAGAGTGGATATGATTAACATCACGCTCCATTATCTCTACATCTTCGACTAAGAGTAAAGGCATTTCAGGGTTTTGGCATGAAATGCCAAAACCTAGAAATACTATAGGAATGATGTTTTTAATCATCTATTTTTTAGTCTTCTGATTCAAATACGAATCGCCAGATTCCAACCGTGTAGTTGATCTCAAGCTCGAGATAACGCTTTGTACCTACTTGAACAATATTTCTGATATCATAAGTAACTGAAGAAGCAGGAGGACCTCCAGGGACTTCACTGCCATTAATAACCTTACATAGACCCATGAAAGCACCATTGCCAAGGACCTTTAACTTGGTAGGCTGACCTGCAGCTGCAGGAGCAATAATTTCAAAAGCGTGGTTTCCTGAAAGCCATGCTTGTGTTGCAGAGGGAACATCAGCGTCAGTAAGACAGGTCTCAGGGTTTGGATCAACATAACCTTCACTCCATACATCACCGTTAGTTTTATATTCCATAGAACCATTGATGTCAAATATCCATTCATCATTCCAAAGACAGCTTCTTCCTTGAATTCCAGCGGTTCCAATTTGCCACCATGTGGCGGAACCATCAGCAGGACCGACCCATAGTGCTGAGTCAGCAAAAGCCATTTTCCAAGTTCTACTTCCGCAATCCGTTAAACTTTGAACGGCCCCAACACAAGGAAGATTAGATGCCGTATTGGCAATAGTAATCTGAGTGGAATCAGATGCTTGACCTGCTGCATTAAATACTGTGTGAGTTATTGTGTAGACCCCCGCATCTTGGAAAAAGATAGTAGCTGTTTCTCCTGAGATGGTTGATCCGTTTGAAGCTGACCAGTCATATAAAAATGGACTTCCTGTCGCTGTGCTGACAAGGTCAACTGTATTCGAGTCTATGTCTCCAACTGAATCAACTGCAAAGGACCAGGTGAACGAGGCAACCGGAAGAGTGGGCTCAACGGGATCCGGGTCTGGGTTACATCCAGATAAACCTACTAGAGTCATCGATGCAAATAGTAAAACTTTATTCGTGAATTTCATTTTCTTTTGATTTATGTTAATAATTCTGGTTATTTTATAATTTTAGGTCTAGTTGTAACCTGGGTTTTGAGTGAGTACCGGGTTTCCGCTTGCATCAGTACTCGCGTCAATTTCATTTTGAGGTATCGGGAACCATTGATTATGGGACTGATATCCCTCAGATCCAAGAACTTCAACTGCTTTTCCAGTTCTAATTAAGTCATGAAATCTATGGCCTTCTAGAGCAAGTTCAAACCTCCGTTCTTCATAAATATCTTCCAAGAGTTGAGCTCCTGAGGAGCTTCTTGCTGGTAATCCCACTCTATTTCTTACTTGGTTTAAATATCCCAATGCCGCAGATTCAGAGTTCGTTCTTGCTAGAGCTTCTGCTGCCATTAACAATACATCAGCATATCTTATCATACGTGTATTTGTTCCCCAGTTTAATGCTACATCACCATCAAGTGCTGCATTTGCCTGAATAGGAGCATATTTTTTCATGAAGTAACCTGTATTTTGATATCCTGCAGTGTATGAAGCTCCTTGAAGTGCAGCAGCATCAATAACTGTGTGTGTAAACCGCGGGTCCGTTGACATCGCAGAAACTAAGTCGGTACTTATCGGGCAAAATCCCCATCCAGTAGCATAAGTGGGGCCATTGTAGTCCCGCATACCGATGAATTGTGTGCCAACATTTCCTTCTCCTCCACCAGAACCAAATTGCCACCAACCTTGAAGAGATGATTCGGTATAAGCAATCTCAAAAATTGATTCTACTCCATACTCATGCTGACGATCGAAAATATCTGCAAAATTTGGTTCTAAAGAGTACAAATTTGAATTAATGACATCTTCACACAGGGAGGCAACATCAGCCATTTTTGAGGCGTCATTTGAGAATAAATACGCCCTTGCTAAAAGAGCTTGAGCAGCACTTTTTGTAACACGCCCCATCTCATTGCCAGAGACTGTTCCTGGCAGGTCAAGAATTGCATCCGCTAAATCCGTTGCAATTTGCGTCATTAAACCACTTGGGCCAGGAATATTTAGTTTAAAATAGTCGTCTGCTCCCTGAGGCTCGGTGATTAGAGGAGCATTTCCGAATAAACGCATCAAATCCAAATAGAATTTAGCACGTAAAAATTTTGCTTCTGCCTTTGTTCTTGTTTTAAACGCCTCAGAGGTGTTCGGCACATCGTCAATAAGTTGAATATAATAATTCGCTCTAAAAATTCCTCTGTATGCTTTTTTCCAAAAGCCTGAATGCGGACCAAGGTTAGGATCGAAGGTGAAGTTATTGGTTGCTACCCAAGAAGGTTGATCAGAGGCATCACTTCCTCCGGCATAAGTGTCATCAGAAGCAACATTCATTAAAAGATGTTGCATGGTGTAACCATTTTGATCATTCCATTGCAAAACATCATATATCGAAACTAGTGCTTCAAAAGCTTGTTCTTGATTTTGATAATGATTGACTTCAAGAGTTCTGCCAACCGGCTTTACATCTAAAAAGTCACGAGAGCATGAACCAATAGTTATACTCAGCGCAACAGATGTGATTACATATTTTAAACGAATATTCATGGTGCTTATTTAAAAGAAATGTTAATACCTATACTGTGTGTTCTAGCTTGTGGATAAATTCCACGATCAATCCCCACCCCAGAGCCTATCTCGGGGTCAAAGCCAGAGTAGCCCGTGAGAGTATATAAATTGTTTCCAGAATAATACGCTCTGCATTTTATGATACCCAGCTTGTCAAGAAGCGCTGTTTTGAAGTTATATCCTAATTGGAAGTTTTTGATACGTGCAAAGCTGCCATCCTCAACATAGAAGTCCGAAGATCGGGCATAGTTTCTATTTACATCATTCATTGTTAGTCTTGGATATTCATTGGTTGAACCTTCTCCTGTCCATCTATTTAGAGCCGAAGCTGGCATATTCGCTGTTGGGAGATCATAACGTCTTGTGGCATTGTAAATATCATTGCCAGCCATTCCTTGGAGAAAAATTGAGAGATCCCATCCTTTGTATGCTGCATTAGCAGTAAAACCAAAAGTGAAATCTGGGGTTGGATTACCAATTATAGTTCTATCATCTGCGTTTATGACTCCATCTCCATTGGTATCCTTGAATTTAAAATCACCAGCAACTGCATCGGGCTGACCAACTGCCGAAACCCCCAAACTATCCGTTAAAATATATGCACTTACCTCTCCTTGGTTTTGGAATATTCCGTCCGTTTGGTAGCCATAAATGTATCCGATTGGTAACCCTTCAGTTGTTCGTGTAATTTGAAGCCCCTGCGGTCCCCATCCAGCGCCTTGAAGGAATCCGCTTTCGTTACCTATTAAAACAACCTTGTTTTGCAAGAAACTTACATTGCCGCTAAAGTTCAAATAAAGTTCATTCGCCAGCGTCTTCGCCCAACCGAATTCTAATTCAATACCCTGATTCAACATAACTCCTACATTTGCGGTAGCCGCCTCGTTACCAATATAATCGGGTAAGGTCGGTCTGATTTTCATTCCATTCGTTTGTCGGCGGAAAACGTCAACTGTCGCACGGAAATTCTTAAAGAATGTCGCATCAATACCAATATTGGTCTGGGCAACACTTTCCCATCTTAGGTCTGGGTTAGATACTTGAGAGGGTGATGTTCCATTAGTTACTCGTTCTCCATATCCAAAGGTGTATGCTCTTCCTCCAGATATTGTTGATGCATATTCTAATGAACCTGCAGCATCACTACCATTTAATCCATATCCCGCTCTAATTTTAAGAGATTGTATTTTCGAGTCATCGCTCCAAAAGTCCTCATTGTGGAGATTCCACCCTGCAGATACGGAAGGGAAATAGCCCCATCTGAAATTCGGACCAAAACGAACTGAGGCATCTGCTCGCATTATTGCGGTTGCAACATATTTATCTTGATAATTATAGTTTAAACGAGTAAAATAGGATTCAATCGCATAGCGTTCCCATTTTCCGCCTCCTACCTGCATCGACTCAATATTTCTTGCATAATCAATTGTGGCGTCATCAGCAATTTGCGTAGGAACATCCATCTTACTTCCACTTAAGTACCTGCCATTGACTTCCTGTGCCGAGTGGCCAGCAATTATGTCAAAATTATGATTCCCAATTGCCCAATCATAAGATATAGAGTTATCCCAAATCCATGTAAAGCCTCTGTTAAAGTTCATGCTTACATTATTTGTATCTAAATAGTTTGTTGCATTCAAGTAGAAGGGTTGAGTGAAATTTTGCCCACCCCAAAAGGCTAAGTCAATACCAATTGAAGAACGAATTTTCAAGCGATCCGTGATCTTGAATTCTGCGTAAGTACTATTCACAAACTTATCAGCCCAACCATATCCATCTGCGTTTTGAAAACCTGCTACAGGGTTTACAATCTCACTTGTTACTCTCGGGGAGATGGCAAAGTATTCACCATTAGGTCCTCTAACAAGATTGTGTCTTAATTCTCCCGCAACTGTATAGGGAGCTTGAGATAATACATTTATATCTGTTTCGTAAACAGGAGTAAGAGGGTCTATGTTAAGAGCACGACCAAGAGGTGATCCGAATTCTGAATTTTCTGAAACCCCTCGAGATTCGTTGTGGGTGTAAGTAGCATTCCAACCAACTGTAAATCTTTCGTTTACATGGGTTACAGTATTAAGTCTAGCAGAAAATCTTTTGTAATTTGATGCATCTGGAGCTACAATTCCATCTTGTTCGAAGTTGGATACCGATGCAAAGTAAGATCCTTTGGAATGCCCACCTGCGATAGATACGTCGGTAGTATTTATTTGAGCGTTTTTGTTGAAAACAGCATCTTGCCAATCTGTACCTACTCCAAGATCTGCGACATTGCTGTAAATTGCAGGAAGACCCGCAGCCACATTCATCTCATTTTGGATCATTGCATATTGAGAAGAGTTTAATACCGGAACTTTTTTCCAAGGGTTTTGAACTCCTGTGTAACGATTTACCGAAACTTCCATTTTCTTTTTGCCAGATCCATTTTTGGTAGTCACGATGACAACACCATTTGCAGATCTAGAACCATAAATAGCCGCAGAAGCAGCATCTTTCAACACTTCAATAGACGCGATGTCATTTGGGTTTAAGAAATCAATTCCCCCACCAATAACTACACCGTCTACAACATAGAGAGGGTCTGAACCATTAATTGAAGATGTTCCACGGATACGAACAACGGATCCAGCTCCCGGCTGGCCTGAGCTCTGAACAACTACGACTCCGGAAGTTCTTCCTTGAAGTGCCTGCTCAACTCTGGGTAGGGCCATATTTTCTAAGTCTTTAGCCTTAACTGAAGATATCGCACCGGTCACATTACTTTTTTTCTGGGTTCCAAATCCGACAACAACAACTTCTTCTAATTCATTCCCTTCCTTGTCTTCTTCTAACAAGATATTCAGCTGCTCATTCAGTTTATTAACTAGAATCTCTTTTGAAACATACCCCAGGGAAGAGAAGATTAGAGTTGAATTAGGTTTGGCAGTTGACTCAAAGAATCCATCGAAATTCGATATTGTCGCCTGGTTAGTGCCTTTAATTTTTACTGATACTGACGGCAAAGGTTCGCCCGAATCAGCATCTTTGATTGTTCCGCTAACTTGAGCGTTTGCTGCAAATCCAAATAGTGCAAATCCTCCGAATAGGATTGCTTTACGTATAGTTTGAGTAATGGTCATAAGTACAATAATTAGGGCTAAGTTACAAATTTCACTTAAAGTATATATAACTATTTGTGGATTTTTTCAACAGGGGCAGCGCATTTAGTCTCATATCATGATTAGAAACGTCATTAATTGATCTAAGTGTAAAAAGTACACTTAAAACAATTAAATCGTTCATAATGAAACTCATATAATTAACTCGGTTTTTGATTTAAATATTCATTAATGGTAACAAAAGATTTAAGACTTTTGTTGTAATCAAAATAAAAAAATATTGAAGTATAAACCTTACTTGAGAATTACGACTTAGATGTTGCATAGAAATTATTATCAACTTGCTATTGTAATATTTTTCATCGTTCTGTCTAATTTCAGGGCTATTTCACAGCCATTAAACTGGAGTAGCGATCTTCCGATTATCAGTATTTTCACGATGGGAAATACCATTGTAGATGAGCCTAAAGTCCAGGCCCAATGGGCGGTTTATTGGAATGCAGATGGATCGAGAAATGACTTAAGTCAATCTCCACATGATATGGGTTTTATAGGCGTAGAATACAGGGGGCAGAGCTCCCAGATGTTTCCAATGAAATCTATGACTGTTGAAACACGAAATTTCGATGGAACAGATCGGAAGCTAGAGTTGCTTGGTATGTCTGAGGAATCTGACTGGGTGTTGTACTCTACATTTTATGATAAATCTTTGATTCGTAATGTTCTCACCTACGATTTAGCAAGAGAAACTGGAGGCTGGTCTCCCAAAACGAAATTTGTAGAAGTCTGGATAAATACCGAGTATTTTGGAATTTATGTTTTGGTTGAGAAGATCAAAAGAGATTCCCAAAGAGTTGCTATAAAAAAGTTGGAGAGTGACGAGAATGATGGTATAAATCTTTCTGGCGGATATATTTTTAAAATTGACAAACAAAGCTCGAGTGATTTTTCATGGGTATCGAGCTATGCCTCAAATTTATTTTATCCATCTCGATCGGGTAGCTCAGTCAGTTTTCAGGGAGTTTATCCTAAAAGTGATAATATCACCAATTCACAGAGAAGTTATATTACCTCTTATGTCGATAGCATGGAGATGGCAATTGCTTCAGAGAGTTTTGATGATACAATAACCGGATATAGAAGATATTTGGAGCCTTCTTCTTTTGTTGATTTTTTGCTGGTGAATGAAATCAATCGAAATGTAGATGCTTACAGAATATCATCGTATTTCCATAAAGATAGAGACGATATCGACGGAAGAGTTCATGCGGGACCTCTTTGGGATTTTGATCTGGCATTTGGCAATGCGAATTTTTGTGATGCTGAATCTACCGCAGGTTTTGCATATGAATTAGAAGCTATATGCCCTGCTGGGCAGTGGCCCGTTCCATTTTGGTGGAGTCGATTGATGACTGATAGTCTATTTAGAAACGAAGTTGGATGTAGATGGCAATATTTGCGAGGTTCCGTTTGGAGTGAGTCTAAAATATTTCAAAAAATGTCTCATTATGCTGGTAAGACGCAGGAAGCAAGAGGTCGTCATTTTAATCGATGGCCAATATTTGGTCAGCAAATTTGGGTTTACCCAGATCCTATCGCTACTTCATATCAGCAAGAGATTAACATGATGAGAGACTTTATAATTGACAGGTGGGAATGGTTAGATAATAATTTACCCGTTGGAATTAATTGTTTAGCGCAGGATACTTCTACAAGTCCTAATGAAGTTATAGATTCTACCGTTCAGATTGTCGTCTTTCCTAATCCTGGTTTCTCAGGAGATCAAAATTTTAACTTATTCGTGAAAGAAGGTGGGGATGCTTTGATACAAGTATCTGATTTCTGCGGCAGATCTATTGTTTCATACAATCGGTATGTTAATTCAAATCGAAATGAGTTAGTTCAATTGAATAATTTATTCTTAAAACCAGGAGTGTATCATATCACAGTTGAATTAAGAAACAAAGGAATTCTCACTTCAAGATTTGTAGTTTTATAAACTAGTAAAATTCAATTAAATCAAAAGTATAACTTCCAATTTGGCAGTAATTGTTTCTTAATTATAATTTATTATATCCTAAGGGGACAATTATACTATGTTACATTTATGACTATGAAAAATTATCATATTGGCCTAACTGGGTCCATGGGAAGTGGTAAATCCACAGTGGCGAAAATTTTAATGCAAAAGGGTGTTCCTGTTTATTTTGCTGATGATTCAGCAAAACGTCTGATGATTGAAAATATGGAATTGATGGACGCCATAACAAGCGAATTCGGTGAAGGTGTATACATGAATGGTGTTCTTCAGCGTGCAGAATTGGCAAAACGTGCTTTCTCCTCATCTGAAGCTACTGCGAGAATTAATGCTCTTGTTCATCCTGCCGTTCATGATGACTTTGTTCGGTGGCATCAGAAGCAAAAAGCAGTGTACGTTATCCGTGAAGCGGCGATACTTTTTGAGTCTGGAACCTATGAAAATTGTGATTCAATTATTTTAGTTGAAGCTTCATTGGACAATCGCGTGCAACGCGTTAAGAGTCGAAGTAAGTTAAATGAGGAGCAGATAAAGCAAAGAATGTCTCATCAAATGCCTCAAGCGAAAAAGAGATCTATGCTTACCGAAAAAGACTATATAATTGAAAACGATCAGAGTTTAATGGACTTGAATAAGCAGGTAGATTTTTTGCACGAATCTTTATTGAATCGTTTCTCAAGGTGAAATAAGATCAAAGAGATCGGACTAGACTAAAGGCAGGAGGCCCTTGAGGATTATAAGCGATCATGAATAAGGTTTGATGGTTATTTTTGGAAAAGTCATACCCTATCTGAAGAGCAGAGTTCCCCCCTGGTTGCAAATAAATTTCAAGATGAATAAATTCTGATTTAGAAGCAGGAATAATCCATCCTGCAGCAATTAATGGTTGAAAAGGATCATTAAAAGTATTTTGACAAAATCCTAGATTTATATTCAATTCAATATTTCTTTTTGATATGTGACTTGCTGAATACCAAAATTTATTTTGTGGAATTATCTGATCCCCTCGAAGGTAGGAAACTGTTGCCGATAGACTTCCGGACCAATTTCCTTCTTCATGAATAAGATATTGCATTCCAGCAAGAATCGATAAATGAAATCTCTCAGAATTCTGTCCCGTTGCAAATGCATATCTCACTTCCCATTTGTCACAAATCCCAATTTGTTTTTGAAGTTGACTTTGAGAATATTGCCATGATGAATTAGGTTGAACAGGATAACCTAAAATTGATAATTCTAAATATTCATCACCAGAACCAATGGTCTTTCCGCTTTCAAGCATCGGTTGAGCATGCATTGAAACTGAAATAAGAAAAAACAAAATTTTAATGACCCTCACTGCCCACAAATTAGACATAACCGAGAATACAGAAAAGTTTTAACGTAAATATGGAATCAGTCTAAACTGGTTTCATTTTTTCTAACCTGGTGCCAGACAATCCATCCTAATAAAGCATTAAATAGATAGAAAATATATTTAGCTACATAGGCAACATTGCCAAACAGAATATTCTGATAAATTTTTAATCCATTATAAACCTGATAAAATGCCCATGTATCGGCATACATTCTTGGCATATTTAGTGTTCCTGAAAAAGTAAGACCTGTAATAATCGAAGTAATCCAAAATTTGAGACTATCCTCTGGCATCATATCACGGTTAAGGTAATCTGTAAAACCAATATAATTCAGAATGAACGCCAATGAGAAGGCGATAATAACATTTATGAAATACCAATTATCAAAGCGACGAGGAGTGCGGTCTCCTTTCTTCTTCCAGAACAAATAACTTGCAATTAGTCCAAAAAATGACACTGGGTATGTTAGAAAAGCGGCCTGATTTCCTAGGTAGTAATCTACAATAGCTGAATTAATTGTGGCAACGATTCCGATCAAATTTCCAACGTTATTTCTTTTAGTGACAAGTCTGGTGGCAAGCATAGAAAATCCGGCTCCAATCACAGACATTAATCCAATTGGCAGATCATTGATAACTGTTTTATGAAAACCCAAAGCTAAAGAAACGATTATGACAATAGATACACCTAAGACATCTAGACCTTTACTCTCAGTAAATTTTTGAATCTGAGATTTTGTTGTTGACATAATATTAGAACAAAAGTGAATTAAACTTATGAATCCCTGTTTTTCCAAAAATCTTTTCTGCTGCAATAACTGCTCCGAGAGCGAAGCCTTTTCTATTAAATGCCGAATGAGATAGTGTTACTTTATCTATTTCTGATTCATAAGTAATAGAGTGGTTCCCATGCAAATCTTTTTTTCGAATAGATTGAATCGGAAGTTTGCCAAGCTCGCCCTTCATGGCCCAACCATTCAAAGAGCTATTTTGCACTATTGATTCCGCTAAAGTTATTGCGGTTCCACTTGGAATATCTTTTTTTTCTTTGTGATGCTCCTCTTTCAGACTCGGTTTGTATTGGTCATGGTGTGAAAAAAGTTCAGCCATTTTGCTATTCAGTTCAAATAGAATATTAACCCCTAATGAGAAATTCGACGCGTATACGAGTCCTGCATTTCGGGACTCTTGTTTAAGATCAGAAATCTTATCATACCATCCTGTTGTCCCAGAAACGACAGGTATTCCAGCTTTTAAAATTTTTTGAATATTAGAAAATGCAGAGTTTGGCTCGGTGAATTCTATGGCCACATCGGCATTATTGAGATCATCTGGAAGCCAACCTCTTTCCAGCCGGGCAACAATAATATGTTCTCGCTCAAGAGCAATTTTCTCAATCATTCTACCCATTTTACCAAATCCTATAATTGCAATATTCAAGGCCATGATAATATGATTTTTCCACCCAAAGGAGCATTCGGTGCAGGGCAATATGAAGTTGCAATATTAAGATCTGGACTTATATCAAAGTCAACTAAAAACCCTGCTGCATATGCATCTATACATTGAAGCATATGAATGCCAATTAAGCCTAAAAAGCTATAATCTCTGCGTCTAGTGTATTCGTTTTCTAAAGAAAACAACTGGCTATCGGTATATATTCCAGCAAAGTCGTCAGCACCTCCATTAAATCTGATATTTATTGCATTTTTAAGTTTTGAAACATTCATTTGATTTTGCCAAAATACAAAGCCAACTCCGCCAATCGCCCCTAGAGCTATTGGTGATTTCCAGGTCTGCTTATTTAATATCTGACCTAAGCCAGGAATAACCGCTGAAGCAAGAAGGGCTTTTTGGGACTGCGATCGGTATTTTTTACTGTTTATTCCTTGTATTTTTGTTTGTGTTTCCACATTAGATAAATCTAATCCCTCCGAAGAGATATCCTGAGCACTCAAAGTAATGTTTAAAAAAACAAGGCTTAAGTGAATAAAACAGATTTTTAATAGACTTCGCATAATCTTATGTAAAAGTACCTTGTTTCGTTAAAATATGTCCATGCTCAAATCTCATTAAATTTTTTTAACTTAATGGAATCTCAGAAGGGAAAATTCTGTAGCGAATGGTATCAAGCAATGCATTCAAACGTACTTTTACGCGTGAGATCATTTTCCTATTGAAGATTTAAAACTTTAAAACTGGTGAGAAAGGCTCTGATTTATTTTTCTTTTCAAATACTTGCTTTTAGCGCAATGTCTCAGGATAATGTTGGGCCTAGAGGTGTTTATTTTGAAATCGACTATGCCTCAAATATGATTTGGCTTGTCACCAATTTTGAAAGCCCTGATTGTATGGACTTGGCATATGCGCACCGGGGAGCAGATTCAGCATTACCGATTGTTTGTAAAAGCTATGTAGAGGAGGATCTCTTGATCTACTTAATAGACATTCCTTTAATTGAATTGGAAGGGGAGGGCGAGATAATTCAATTGTGTCCAAGGAAAAGAAATTTTGAAACAATCTTTGAATATGAATTTCGAAATGGTCGATTTATCGTCAAATCGAGAGTTAGGGATATGCCGAAAGAATTTGACTTCAATAGGATCAGATCTCGTATCGCTAAACTGAATAACCAAGTTGACGATTCAAAAAGAGAAATAGAAAAGAAAAGCTCAGCTTTAGACTGGGTAATTGCCTCAATTATAACAGTTTTTGTAGGCGGCTTATGGGCCTTATTGCTTTTCGCTCCCTAGTGGAACCTAACATAGGAATCCGCTCTTAGATATCATTTTTTTTCGTTACTGTCAAATATATTTTCAGTAAGATTTAACAAGATTGCTATTCTTATCTCATTATTCATAGATTTTAATATTACTTTTGCGGCCTTGGTTCCGTAGCTCAGCTGGATAGAGCATCTGCCTTCTAAGCAGACGGTCGCGCGTTCGAATCGCGCCGGAATCACTTTTTTACAGGAGCTGTATTTAAAATGCAGCTCCTTTTTCATCTCTTCAAAAACAATTGGGAAATAAGTGTAAAAACCTATTTCAAGATGAATTATTAATTCTAATGAGGTGCTTAATTAATAGCAAAATCTAATATTGCTGCCCCCCAATTTTCATAGCCGAAATCCCATCTAAAATAGTGACCGCCTAAAGGGAGAATATGAGCTTGTTTAAATTCTCCATTGATTTCATCTGGCTGATGTGCGTCATATAATGCTTGTGCATTTTCAAAAAGTGCTATCTGATCATTGACACCATGCATCCAAAGAAGACTTTTTTGATATTGTGAAATTCGTTCAACCAGGTCAAAATTATAATCGGTTACCAGTGAGCTAGGCACGGAAATACCCACTGCATCTTGAAAAAACACATCAGCAGTAGTTTGGGGGGCTTCAATAATTAATTTTTCAATTTTAATAGAGCCCATTTGATCACCGGCTTCTTGACATCCGGGCAAGCTTCCTAGACTCAGTCCATAGACGATAAGTTGACTTGCATCGAGTCCCTTAGAGTCTAAGAAATCAAGAGCGGCATATAGATCTTGCCTCATAGTTTGTATGCTCGTTGAGTTGCCTTCTGAATTTCCAAAACCGCGATAATCTATTGCTAAAACTCCATATCGATGGTGTCCTCCAATGTTCGCTATTTGACGAATAGGTTCCCAATATCCGTTGAGTGAACCTGAATTGCCATGAAGATAAAGGAAAACAGTATCGGTAGAAATTAAAGCGGTATCGCCAACATAGAGGGCGGAAATCATTGCAGCGCTGATATCATTTTCCTCATCAGATTTTGATAATAGCGTTATTTCGAAAATCTTATCAGCATCTACATAGAATTGATCTGAGCTATCTCCGGGAGGGAAATTATACTCTACTTCTTGCCCTGACAACAAGGCAGCATCTACATCGCAGCTGATTTGCATGTAGCATGAAAAAATTAAAATTAGAATAATAGAAATTTTCCTCATAACATTCGATAAGCTATTGTGAAATACAGTCCTCTGGCTCCAATTTCCATGAATGAAGGAACATCTTGTTGAGGAATTATAAAGGTTCGTGTGGGGTTAAGCCATTTTGCTTCTACTCCAAATTCAAAATACCTACCCAGGTATCTCACTCCGGTTTGTAAAGATGGATGTAACAAGGCGCCTTTCCCAAATTCTGTCAGACCGTATGTAGGATCAATCCATAAGTCACTTCCCAAATAAGGTATGAATCGGTTAAGTTTCCAAGTGCTGAGAATACCAATTTCCGGATAGATTCTTGCTGCAGCATCTCGAAAGCTCATCATACCGTTTAATCCTGTTTTTAAATTTATCTCTGGACTAAAACCCTCATGTTGTTTCAAGCGTGTAAGCAAGCCGGCATCTAATTGTAACGATTGAAATCCCAAATTGACGATTTGTAACCCCGAATAAAAAGATTTTTCTTCTGTGATTCCTTTTGCCGTATATACACTAATCAAGGGAAGTATTTGAGAGTTTACTTGAGGTCCTCCAATTGCACTGCCAAACCTCCATTCATTTAATTCTAGTGGGCTCACAATACGTGATGCATTGCAAGCGCACCCTAGAAAAATGGCTAGTAGTATTGGTATGACTGGTTTGTTTGAATAAATTGTCATCGAAATGGTTTAGGTTACTACAGAAAAAAAATAGTTTGTAAAGAAACGGGTTTAAAATGACATTATTTAGGGTGGGGGCTTTGCGACTATTCAAATGCTGGCTGGAGCGGACTAAGGTCCCAAACAAAGGGTAAAAAGAAATAAATTATTATCGTAAGAATAATTATCGAAATGATATTTAGCCAAACACCTTTTTGAATCATATCAGTCATTTTGATATATCCGCTGCCAAAAACTAAAGCGTTCGGAGCAGTAGCTACGGGCAGCATAAAAGCACACGATGCAGCCACCGTGGCAGAAGCCAATAACAGGAATGGATGGACATCCATAACCAACGCCAAAGTAGCTAACACTGGCAAAAGAATCGCCGTTGTTGCAAGATTAGATGTTATCTCCGTTAAAAAGTTAACGGCAGTTACCGTTGCGAGAATTAATAAAAATAGATGTATTCCTTTTAGGCTATTTAGCTGATTGCCAAGCCAGAAGGCTAGACCACTAGATTCAAATCCAATCGCCAAAGCAATTCCTCCTCCAAAAAGTATCAATATGCCCCATGGTAATTTAACCGCATCATGCCAATTTAACAATGCTTTCCCTTTAGTTGTAGATGGAATAATAAATAAGGTTATTGCTGCAATGAGGGCAATAATTGTATCATCGATAG
>CALKDS010000065.1 GCA_938084135.1 uncultured Flavobacteriales bacterium | reverse complement strand
GGCATCATTTAAATTAAATGATGCCTTTTTTATCTTAATTTAATAAACTTTATTATGAAAAAATTAGCACTATTGCTATTTGTCTTTGTTTCTATAACTATGGTTAATGCACAAGAAAAAAAATTAAATATAATAGCTATTGGAGCCCATCCTGATGATTGTGATAGTAAATTTGGAGGTACTGCTGCTTTATTTGCCAAAATGGGACATAACGTTAAGTTCCTAGCACTTACAAGTGGAGACGCAGGACACCAATCTGAGGGTGGTGGAGCTTTAGGCAACAGACGTCGCGAAGAAGCTAAAAACGCAGGAATAGCTTTAGGGATAGCAGAATACGAAACTCTAGACAACCATGACGGTGAATTATTACCCTCTTTGGCTGTCAGACACCAAGTTATTAGAGCCATTCGAGAATGGAATGCCGATATAGTTTTAGGTCTTCGTCCAAATGATTATCACCCCGACCATAGAAATGCCGGTAAAGTTGTAGTGGATGCATCCTATTTGGTAATTGTACCTAACGTCTGTCCAGACACACCTCCTTTATCAAAAAACCCTCTGTTTCTTTATATGGAAGATCGTTTTCAAAAGCCATATAAACATGAACCTGATGTTGTAATTGCAATTGACAAAACCATTGAATTAAAAATTGATGGGTTACATGCACATACCTCTCAAATGTACGAATGGCTTCCCTGGACTAATGGAGGTGACGCTAGTGTAGCCAAAATACCAACTTCTCCAAAAGAGCGAAGGGTATGGCTTGCTGAAAGAACTAAAAGAAGATCGGGTAATATTAACCCTGACAAACAAGCTGCACTAATTAAATGGTATGGCAAAAACGATGCTAAAGCAGTAAAGTACATAGAATCATTTGAAGTCGCTGAATATGGAATGCAGCCTACTGATGAGGATTTACGAGCATTTTTCCCAATGATTAAAGAATAAAATATTACTATGAAGAAAAACCCTCTGTTAGTCGGCTTAATTCTAATCATTTTTTTTGTTATTTCTTTTTTGACAAATATCATAGGACCACTTGTTCCTGATATTATTGATAGTTTTGGGTTAAGTCTTACAATGGCAGCATTTCTTCCATTTGCCTTTTTTGTTGCTTATGGAGTTATGTCAATTCCTTCGGGAATATTAATAGAAATATATGGAGAAAAGAAGGTCATGATTATGGCCTTCTTAATATCTTCATTAGGAGCTTTTTTATTCGCTTTAAATGCACATTATATATTTTACCTAGTATCTCTTTTTCTAATTGGAACAGGGATGGCTATGTTGCAAGTTGCTATAAACCCATTACTTAGAACTATTGGAGGAGAAAAAGAATTCGCATTTAATTCAGTTTTAGGACAACTATTTTTTGGTTTAGCCTCTTTCTTAAGCCCTTTGGTTTACTCTTATATAGTAATCAATTCTAGTGACGAAAATGAATTGAGTGGCTGGTCAGCTCAGTTGCTTGATTTAATTATAATTCCTGGTTTAGAGTGGATTTCATTGTATTGGATTTTCGCAGTTATTTCAATATTAATGGTTTTTATAATTATATTTTCAAAGTTCCCTGATGTGGAACGTAAAGAAGACGAAAAAACTGGGGCCATTGAAACCCATTTAATGCTTCTTAAAAAACCTATGGTTTTGTTATACTTCTTAGCGGTGTTTTGCTATGTAGGAACCGAACAAGGAATAGCAAACTGGATTTCTCAATTTTTATCCGTATACCATGATATAGATCCACAGGTACAGGGAGCTAAAACCATTTCTAATTTTTGGGGAATGATGACGGTTGGAACGCTTTTAGGTCTAGTCCTTTTAAAGTTTTTAGATAGTCGAAAAGTACTTATAGTTACTTCAACAGCTTCTATTTTAGCACTTTTGATTGCCCTCTTTGGAAGTAGTGCTCAAGCATTGATTGCTTTTCCTGTCATTGGGTTTTTTATTGCAACTATGTGGTCAATCATAATTTCATTGGCTTTAAATTCTGTTGCAGAAGCTCACGGTTCTTTTTCAGGAATTCTAGTTACTGGAATCGTTGGAGGTGCTGTTGTGCCTTTTATTGTAGGAGCATTAGGAGATGTTTTTGGTCTTAGAACAGGAATGGTTTTCTTATTCATAACACTCCTTTTCATCCTTTCTATCGGATTTTGGTCAAAACCATTGATTAATAATGAAACTTTCTTGAGTTCATCAAGAAAGATAAATAGCAAATAAAAATCACATGGCTTATCTTGGAGTAGATTTAGGAGGAACAAAGGTTCATGTTGCTAAAATAGTTGGCCAATCATGTGAAAACTCAGTACGCTCACTTATTCCCAATAAAGGGACTGAGCATGAAGTATTGGATGTTATCAAAAAGTCAATCTCTGAACTAATTGATGAGGATGTAACCTCTATTGGTATAGGCGTTCCAAGTCTAGTTGATCAGCAATTGGGAATTGTATATGATGTTCAGAATATACCCTCATGGAAAAAGGTTTACCTCAAAGATATTCTAGAAACTCATTTTAATGTTCCTGTTTTCATCAATAATGACGCAAATTGTTTTTCACTTGGAGAATTATATTTTGGTACAGGAAAAGAATACGACTCTTTCGTGGCTTTATCAATCGGAACAGGTATTGCTGGGGGTATAATTATTAACAAAAAACTATATAACGGCTTTAATTCTGGTGCTGGGGAATTTGGTATGTTACCCTATTTAGACCATGATTTTGAGCATTATTGTAGTGGGCAATTCTTTCAACAAGTTAATGGTATTGCTGGCGAGAAAGTTTTTGAAAGCGCAAAGTCTGGTGATCTTAGTTCACTTGACCTTTATACCACTTTTGGCAAACACCTCGGAAATCTAATCATTCAAGTTTTGTACACCTATGATCCAGAACTCATTGTTTTAGGAGGGTCAATTAGTAAAGCCTACCCATATTTTAAAAAAGGAATTCATACAAGTTTAGCTCAATACGCTTATCAAAACTCAATTAATAATTTAAAAATAACAGTTTCTAACGATCCAGAGATATCTGTGAAAGGAGCAGCTTCTTTATGTTATAAACCTTATAATTCAATTGAATGAAATTTTATAAAATTAGTTATTTGTCATTACTATTTGCTTTTTTATTTTTTAGAAATAGTCTGCTTTTTGCATCAGATTTTATTCCTATTAAGATTCACAAAAGTGCTGAAGGAGCTCCAATTACACTTGGAATTCCCTTTCCAAAAGGAGAATTATTCTCACCAGATAATATTAGATTATTGGATAAAAATGGAAATGAAATTCCCAGTCAAACAACAGAAGTAACCTCTTGGGCTCCATTAGACAGTAGTATCAAATGGGTATGGGTGTTTTTCTTTTCTAACGGAGATCAAGAATATCAGCTCGAATATGGAGAAGGTGTTTCTAAAGCTCCACTAAAAGGACCAACCATTAAAATTAAAAATGCCCAACGAAAAGGACAAACTACTATTGTAAATACTGGACCATTGCAGTTTGATATCCTCAAAGGAAAAGGAGGTTTTATTGATAACGTACTCTTTGATTTAGACGGTAATGGCTTTGATGAAGCAGATAAAATCGCTACATCTGTTAACGGACGAGGTTCTTTTTTGGATCTTTTGGATGCTCAGGGTATTGACCCTTCTACTGCAATAGTAAATAGGACTGTCAGAGAAAAAGGATCTGGACCTTTACATTCGATTATTAGAATTGAAGGCGAATATTCTTACAGTCGAGAAGACAATAGAAATTCCCCATTTATTATTAGAGTCCATGCTTATGCGGGAAAATCGTATATCAAAGTACTCCATACAATGACTTATACAGGAGTTGCAGACATGCATTATCAGTCTACAACTGGATATGATAATATTGCTACAGGTTATTCAAGCACATTTATTGATAATAAAATAACTGAAGATAAAGGATGGATTATTCCTAATGATCAGATTCATTCCATGGGATTGAATTTGAAATATAATCTTGATAAAGACAAAAAATTCACAACCGCATATAAAATGGGAAATTGGAGTGAGCATAAAGGGGAACAAGTTCTTGTTGACACCTTACAATCAAAAAGCAGTGCATCTATTTTTCAGGATGGACCAAAACTAAGCAGACAAAACAACAGTTCTCCTGAAGAAAGAATTGCAGGGTTTAGTGCAAAAATTTATCTAGGAAATGATTTAAAAAAAGAAATTCAAAGAGGATCAGGTTGGGCAAACATTAGCGATAGTAAATGGGGAATTAGTTATGGAATAAAGAATTTTCTTAAAGAATACCCAAAAGAAATTTATTTTAATGATTTAGATCAAGAAGCCATTGCTTATTTATGGTCGCCCAATGCTTTTCCTATGAGTTTTGAGCGCTCCGATTTAAAACCAGATCAGGGGATGATTGCCAATTTTGCTGAAGGAATTACTAAAACAAGTGAACTTGTCATTCATTTTCATAAAGTATCAAAAGTAAAAGTAGATTTAAAATCTACGATGGCATATTTTTTAGACCCACCAGTAGCTAGTGCCGACCCTTCAGTCTATTCAAGAAGTGGAGTTTATGGAAATTTTTCTCCTAGAACTAATAAGAACAAAGGCTTTGAACGTACGATAGATTATAAATTTTATTGGCAACAATTCAACCAAGACTGGGAACCATGGTACGGGATGTTTGACTATGGAGACCAAAAGAATATTTTCTATAAAAACCAATGGATTCGCTGGCAAAACAATGAACCTGCGATAGACTTTATGTATTGGGTTCAGTTCATGAGGACAGGTGATCCTGTTTACTATAATGCTGCCGAAGCAATGAGCCGCCATACAATGGATGTTGACAATGTCCACTGGCCAAAAGATCAAGAATATTATGGAGATACAAACGATGCAATTGATTTTTGGGAGATTAATAATGCCCAAATAACGAAATCTATTGCTTCCCCTTATCTAGGAATTGGTAGAAGGCATGCTTCTCAACACTGGAGTGCCCTTCTAAGCGCTCATGTTTGGAATCAGGGCTGGATCGCCTCTTACTACCTTACGGGCTACCACAGAGGCCTAGAGATCGCCAGATTAACGGCAGACTCCTACCTAAGAAGACAATGGGGAGAACATGGACTAACAGGTAGAAGGCTCTATTTGTCAGTTTGGAATTTGGTTGAAGCTTGGGATGCTACAAAAGACCCTAGATATTTAGAAGGGCTTAGGGATCGAGTTGATAGAATGCTTTATCTGCAAAATGGCTCAGACCAATATGATAGTTTTGTAATTGATCGCTATGGGTATTCTCAAGTGTATGTGTCTCATGGATTATATAAATACTATCAATTAACTCAAGATGAAAAGGTAAAACATGGGCTTATAAGACACGCAAGAGCGGTTAGAGATAATCCACCATATAATCATGAATATGAATCTTTACTTTCAACCATTCACAGTTTATTAGTAGGCTATGAATTTACAAAGGAAGAAAGCTTTTTAACAATAGCTAAAGAGCGTTCTGAGCTCCTCC
Source organism: uncultured Flavobacteriales bacterium (assembly GCA_938084135.1). GTDB lineage: Bacteria > Bacteroidota > Bacteroidia > Flavobacteriales > Schleiferiaceae > TMED14. The sequence goes on along the minus strand of CALKDS010000065.1, from coordinate 4,318 downwards.
AATCTGATAAGTTAGAGAATGACATAAAAACCTATGACAATCAAAAAACCTTAGGAGATGCTTTGCTTAAAGCTTCCAGACTTCCAGACTATGGTGTATTAACAAAGCCTACTAGGAGTCAAAACCGAAAAGTGCGATTTATATCCAATTGGAATTCACTTCAAGGACTTCGTGTTTTTGGCTGGACCCATTTTTACAGCATTCCATGGCTTGAATATTGGCTAGAAGAAGAAAATAAATAATTAAGTTTTGTACCTGAAAGGATTAGTATTGCTTTTTGTTCTTGTTTTCGCCTCTCTCATGGCTCAAGACTCCAATGTACTTAAGCAAGAAATTGAGCAACACAAAAAAGGAGTTGGCTTATGGTGGTCTGGTCACAACGGATGGATTATAAAATCTGAAGGATTGGTTATTTCTACGGACATTCTTTTAAACTACGACAAACGAAAATCGCCACCACCTATTTCGGAAGACGAGCTAGCTGAGTTGTTGGACATCTCTTTTGTTACACATGGACATAAAGATCATTTTGCAAGAAGCATATCCAAAACATTAATAGAGAAATCTAAATGTATTTTTGTAATACCAGAAAGTTGTCTGTCAATTGCTCAAGAATTAAAAATACCTAAAGAACGAATTAGAATTGCAAAGCCAAGAGAACCATTTGAAATATTAGGAGTTAAGGTTTCTCCTTTAAGAGCCATTCATGGAAACGCAAATTTTGCTGTATACTATAAAGCCAATCTTCAAGATTGTGGATACATTTTGGAAATTGGAGGAAAACGATTTCTCCAACCTGGAGATTCTTTTCTTCTTGAAGACCATTTGATCCAAGAAAAAATTGATGTTCTTTTCTTTTCTCCAACTGAACATAATATGCACATTAAAAACAGCCTAACTTTAATTGAAAAACTTCAGCCAAAATACATTATGCCTCAACATCACTCAACAGTTGTGGTTAATGAAAGTACTTTTTTTTGGGCAAAAGGATACCAAGAAGAAGTCAGAGACAAACTCTCTGAAACATTAGCAAAAAGATATTATATACTTGAGCCAGGAGATAAAATACAAATTGACTAAATAAACGGAATAGTATTTTTAGAAATAAAAACGCCTAAAAACTTCAATGCCCTCATACTCTGACATACCTAAAAAGTTAAACTCTTTAGCAATCAATCGATTTAGGTTTGCAGTTCGAGACCAAAAACCAATATCACCGTCTTCTGAAAAGAGCAACTGGTCTAGTTGAGAATGGTGAAGATAAATCAAAGAAGTTTTGTGATTGATTTGTGAAGGACTCATAGGAACTGCCATGTCAATATTCTGTAAATCCCAATTATTGAATCCTCCTCTAAATAGCCATATCCAACAAGCACTCAAGAATGATTCTGATTTAAGCTCTTTAATAGAGGCAGAAAGAATGTCCCAGCAAATACGTTGTGTTGAATGAGGATCTGCAAGATCTCCAGCTGCAAAAATTTGATGGGGCTGGATTTCTTTAATTAATTTAGAAATTATCTTCTGATCTTCTTTAGTTGAATTATTCTTTTTGGAAGTAGCAGTTTCATAGAATGGAAGGTTTAGAAAGTGAATATTTTCTGATGAAAGATTTAAAAGGCGAGCAGATTCAAGCGATTCACTTCTGCGAATAGAGGCCTTTAAACTCCTTAATGAAGTGCTATCCGGGACACCTTCTTTTTTGTTTAATATTTCATCTTTCAATTCTTTCAAATGCAGCTGATTGGAGTCAATTTGCAAATAGACTTCAATATATCTTAGTGCATGGTCGTCAGAAACCCCCTTACTTCCCGAAGTTTGGTAAGCAATATAAACCTGATGTCCTTGTTCAACTAATCGGTAGATGGTTCCTCCCATGCTAATTAAATCATCAACGGGGTGCGGACTAAAGATTAAACTTCTTTTAGAAGATGGACTTGCTCGTTCGGGGCGGTTATCATCGGAGAAATTAGGTTTACCTCCAGGCCATCCTGTAATTGTTTTCTGAATCTGATTAAACATCCAAATATTTAAATCATAAACAGAGACATGGTTGTTGATTAAACCAGAAAGTCCATTTTCAGTATAATCACGCTGTGTTAGTTTTAAGATTGATTTATTAACCTTCTTGCTTAACCAAATTATTGCTTTTTTGGTTAATTCCTCTGTCCAATCACAATCCATAACTAACCATGGGGTGTTTATTCTAGTTAAATCAAAACTTGCTTCTTTATCCAAAACAAAAGTAACATTTGGATGCTCTTGGAGGAAGGTTGCAGGAGCAACTTCAGTTATCGAACCTTCAATGGTTCTGGCAACTACGGATGCCTTGTGGCTTCCCCATGCAAGAATTACAATGCGTTTGGCATTCATTATTGTAGCAATTCCCATAGTAATCGCTTTTTTAGGGACACGATCTATTCCATTAAAATCTTTGGCAGCGTCACTTAGTGTTACTTGATCTAATGACACCAATCGGGTTACCGAGTTTCGGTGCGACCCAGGCTCATTAAACCCAATATGTGCTGTTCTTCCAATGCCCAACAATTGATAGTCAAGACCACCAAGTGAGGCAATTTTATGTTCATAGGATTTACAATATTCGCGAATTTCTTCGGAAGATAAATTTCCTCGAGGGATATTAATTTGATCTTTAGGTATATCTATATGATCGAAAAGATGAATGTGCATAAAATGATGATAGCTCTGTACTTCTTTAGGAGAGATTAAAAAATATTCATCGAGATTAAAGCTGATAACATTTTTAAAACTCAGCCCTTCGTTTTGATGTAACCAAACCAATTCTTTATAAACATCTATAGGGGAAGAGCCTGTTGCCAGACCAAGAATAAATTTTTGATCTGTTGAGGTTTTAATTAGATGAGCTATTTCTTTTGCGACTAATTTTGAAGCCTCGGTGGCAGAGTAATATGAAAGGTTGTGAATTTTTTCGAAACGAGTTTCTTGAAACTTACCAGGAGAATCATATTGGAGTTCATTTTTCATAGACACTTTTTAACGAATAGCCTTTTAAAGATACCCATTTTAATTAAAAACTCATTCCTTTCGTGAACAATTCAAGAGGAGTAAGACAGGAGAGCACATATTTATAAGTAAGAAGAAACATTAACAAACATCCTCACACGATATGGAAACGGCAAATATTACAAAGAACGACTTAATAGAGACATACGCCATCTCATTAAGCAAGATAGACAAGGACATCAAGTCAAATAAGTTGAGTTACATTAAGATAGGCAGAGCCGTAAGATTTAGATTAGCTGATTTAGAGAACTATATAACTAAACATTAGCTGATATATCTATCAGTATAACATACCTCTCCTATCAGGTGTAACATTTACAAAAACACCTCACCCGTTCTCATTAGAAGAACAAAAAAAATATAGTCAAGAATATATTAGGAGTATAGATAAACAAAACATTAATATCAATCACAGAAATATTTAGAAAGGAAAGTAGGTCAAAGCCATATTCCACGAGACATTCAAAAAAAGGTCAGGAAGGAATATATACTGCTTGTTAAAGTCAAGGGGTAAAAATAAACAAGCTTTAGACAATCATAAAATAAAAACCCCCGAAAACAAAGGATTTCAGGGATTTAAAGTGGTACCTCCAGGAATCGAACCAGGGACACATGGATTTTCAGTCCATTGCTCTACCAACTGAGCTAAGGTACCTTTTAGATGGTTGCAAATATAACGTCCTTTTTAATTCTCCACAAAACATTTTATCTAAATTTCTTATTGTTTATTTTAGCAGAAACGAATTTGAACTATGAATTTGATTATTGATGCAGGTAATAGTGCAATAAAGCTTGCCTTTTTTGAGGCAGGAGCATTGGTCTTAACCAAACATGTGGATCCTCTATATCAGCATTTTAAGGAGGTACATACTGAATATCCTCAGATTAGTTCTGTTCTGATTTGTGACGTCCGGGGCTTAGATTGGGGTTTTTTAAGCAACGTCTTTGAGTCAAAAATAATTTTTAAATTGTCAAGTTCTTGGCGTTTTCCTTTTCAAAGTGAATATAAAACACCAAAAATGCTAGGTACAGATCGAGTTGGTCTTGTTGCCGCTGCATCAAAAATGTATCCAAATCAAAATGTTTTAATAGTAGATATTGGGAGTTGTATTACTTTCGACATTCTAAAACAGGACAATACCTACATAGGGGGCATTATTTCTCCAGGTTATAATATACGTTATAAAGGCTTAAAAGAATTTACCGGGAAGTTACCTCTGGTTGAAAACGAAATGACCGATAAACGCATAGGGGATGACACTAAAACATCTATTCA
>CALKDS010000064.1 GCA_938084135.1 uncultured Flavobacteriales bacterium | reverse complement strand
TTCTAAGTCAATCCCTTCAAATCCTTTTAGGCAGGCATCAACAACAACAGGAATAGCACTGTAACCTGGCATCGTATTAGTTTCGTTTCCTCTTAAATGCCATACAGGTAATTTACCTTGCTGCTCAAATATTTTAACCATAGAATTGACCATATCACTCACTCTTTCAGGATGTGTTATGGTATACAATGGATGTGCAGCCCTATAGGTATCCCAAAGAGAAAATAAAGTATAGTTGGTAAAGGAGGTGTCTTTATATACCTTTTTATCAGTCCCACGGTATTCACCATTAAGATCTTGGAATAGATTAGGGGCAATCATATGGTGATACATTGCAGTATAAAAGACTCTCTTTTTAGCTTTGTCTTTTGTTTTAATATGAATTTTTGAAAGTTCTTTATTCCATTTGTCTTCTGCATCTTTTAACACCTTATTGAAATCCCATCCTGGAATTTCTGTCATTAAATTATCTAATCCATTGCTTGAGCTTACCGGAGAAACACCCATTTTCAAATAAATCACTTCACCCTTTTTAGTAGAAAACTCTAAAAAACCTTTTAAAAATTCTCCTTTTTTTTCAGAGGCTTTGACTTTTCTTCCATTATTATAAATCATAAAATCATTGACAGGCTTAGAAACCACTAATGAGAAAAATTCTCTTTGATCAGAGGCCCACCCTGATGAAAATCGATACCCCTCAAATAAAGTATCATTAATTTGTCTAAGATAGGTGTCGGTTGGTCGATCAGCACTTCCTTCACCTAAATCTATGATGATCCTTGATTCCGAAGATTCAGGAAAAGTATATTTATGTAATCCAGAGCGTTCGGTGGCTGTCAATTCAACTTTAATATCATACCGATCTAACATGACCTTATAATATCCAGGGCTTGCACTCTCTTTATCTTTTGAATACAAAGAGGCATATCCCTTTAGATGTCTGTCTTGAGTACCTGCATTAATTTTTAATTCTCCTATCGCTGGCATAACTGTGAGTTCTCCTAAATCTGACATTCCCGTACCACTAACATTTAAATGGCAAAACCCTTTAACAATACTATCTGTGTAATGGTAGGATGATGACCAATCCCATCCTTTATTAAAATTTGTAGGCCCCACTTGTACGCCTCCAAATGGCACATTAGCACCTACAAAAACATGTCCATGACCTCCTGAACCTATAAAGGGGTCCACATATTTTATATAATTATTCGGTTTCAAACTTTTAAAGCCGAAACTTGTTAATATAATAGCAATTACGGCAAAAATATTTTTTAAATTAAAATGTCTCATGTGTTATATTTTTTAATTGGTATAAAATTGGTAGATTATAATCTCAATCTATTTTTAGTTGTGATGTTAACTTTAAACTAACAAATAATCAGTATCTAATTTGTAATTGCCCCATAACCTGAAAGCTCCATCTCTATTAATTGAAATGCTTGATTTCCAACGGTTGAAGTGTACCTAAATCGGATGAATTTTGAGAATGGTCCAGGAGGAAAATCAAATTCAATAGATTGCAGGTCACCTCCGCTGATACTTTGGTCTACAATTAGTTGCCAGCCTGCATTTTCAAAACTTTCAGTTGTAACTGAGTCAGAAAGCACTGTGTTTCCAATGGATTGAAATACTGGAAATGTTTCTCCACCTTCAAGAGTGGGTCTTCCCCAAATCTCTAACTGAGTGGGATTATTTCCAGAAAAGTTATTGGGATCTCTAAAGTGTATTTTACATTTTGATAATTGAGTCGTAACGCCTAAATCTATTGTAAAATGTCCTGGGACGGCATTTTCACCTGAGTGATACCCATAAGCATCATTTCCAGACCAAAAACCGTTGTTATCCCATAAGTAATTAGAAGGATTTCCGCCATAAGATGTACCTGGGTTATCGCTAGGCATTAATGACATGGAGAACAAAGATTTATCAAGAACTATAGCCTTAGTATCTTGTCCATATAGAGTCATTTCTGTTAACTGCGAATTGGTGTTTCCAACCGTGGATAAGACGCGGTATCTAATATATCGTACTTGGCTTGTAGGACTGACTAAAAAACTATTACTAGACATCGCAGCACCGTCTACGGTTCCCTCATACAAAAGACTCCAGCCTGAATTATAAAAAGCGGCGTTAGTATTTGCACTTGTCTCTGCAAATTCAAGACCATCACGACCCCATATTTGCACTTCAGTTGCATTATTTTGAGCCGAGGAATTTGGGTCAGGCATTTCTAGTTTCACCTTTCTGAGTGTGGTCATCACTCCTAAATCTATAGTGAAGTGGTGTGGCATGTCTCCTGGATTTGAAAAATAGGAGAAGGTGTCATCACCAGACCATGAACCGTCGCCATCAAATAGATAAAGTTCTGGGTTTGCATTGTTATTGGTCCCTAAGTTATCGCTTGGCATTTGTATGAGTTGAAAATAACTTTTATCGAGCTCACTGTACGGTAAATTTGGCAATATATAATCATTTGCTGGAAGTGGAATAGTATCAATTCCATTGACACCCGACAATAAATATGATTTAGAAGATATATCCCCTAAAGGTTTAAAATCATTTAATTTAATTCTATTATCCTCAAAAAAAGCAGTATCTCTCACAATTTCGTTCGCTTCGTTCTCGTAATCTACGGTGGTAAAAATCACATGTTCAGATTCAGCATTTGCACTGAAATTTACGAAATTACCATCGGTATCAAAGCTGTAGTCAATAATATCTCTAGGATCTTGATTTGAAACAAATTCATCTCCAATTGCAAAGCCTGCCACCGTTTGTGGGATTGATAAATTACCATCGGGATCTTTGGTAGTTACATTAAATTCATAACTTTCTTCCCCTAATTCAGATAATATAGCAGCATAAATTTCTTCATCGTTATTAATATCTAACGTTTGTGTTGTGCCGTTAAATTCTATAATAATTTGATTTGAATTTCCAAGAAATTGGGTATAACCCTCTAACTGAGCTCTGTAATATCCAGGTCTAATGGTTAAGGTGTCTAAACGTCCTGCATAGATAGTTTCTCCATTTAGATACTGCTCATGAATGGACTCTATATCACCACAGCGCTGGAATATTAGCGATAATCCAAATAAAAAAAGCAACAAATATGGTTTAGTTTTAAATATTTTCATCATTTAATTTATATTATTCAACGAGACCTCCCCAAAATGAAAGTTCTCCAATTACCGATACCATTTGGTTATTCCAAGATTCTAAGTTTACAAATCGTATGTATTTAATGTTGTATTGTTGTGCGTTAAAATCAAAAACGAAATCCTCTCCATTATCTTGAAATAAATAATCTTCTTC
>CALKDS010000063.1 GCA_938084135.1 uncultured Flavobacteriales bacterium | reverse complement strand
TTCATAAGATCATTAAAACGATGATTTTACTAAGAAAAAAAAACTTGAGGTATCGGATGATTTATTCTTCATGGACTCTCGGGAGCGATGATTATCAAAGGTCCTCAGATTATGCATTTCCAGCTTTATTGAAGCCATCATTGCGCAGAGCAAAACATTTATTAAGTATATTATTTACGATTTTCATAATAGTCACCCTGCCTATCTGTGCATGCTTCCCCAGGGGCAGGTATGCATTAAAAAACCTACCTGCAGTTCTTTTAAGAAAAAAAACATGGGTGGGTTACGTAGGTAATGAATCAAGCGATTTACCTTTCTTAAAAAAAGGTGTTTTCTGTCATACTCATTTATTAAAAGATAAAGAGTTTCAAAAATTTGCCGATATAAGGTATGCTCATCACTGGAGACCAGAATTTGATATATATGGTCTTTTTAACGGTTCTATTTAACTTAAATTTGTAAGACAATCCTTAGAAAATGTTTGAATTAACAATGCCCAAAATGGGCGAATCTGTAGCTGAAGCAACCATAACCGAGTGGTTAAAAAATGAAGGTGATTCTATTTCAATGGATGAATCTTTATTAACCATTGCCACCGATAAAGTTGACAGTGACTTGCCATCACCCGTATCTGGAGTTTTAACCAAAATTCTTTTCAAAGTAGACGATGTTATTCAAGTAGGTCAAGTTATTGCCCATATTGAAACCAAGGGAGATACTGCTACCAAAATTGAAAGCATTGAAGTAACAGATGATCCAATAAAGTCTGAAGAGGGATTAGATGCGATAGATGTAAAAAACAGAGAAGAGGAAGAAAAGTCATCGACGGCAAATATTGAATATAAATCAACTATTTCAAGAGAAAGTTCAGGTAGGTTCTACAGCCCATTGGTTAGAAGTATTGCACAAGAAGAAGGGGTGAGCCAAGAAGAATTAGACAATATTAAAGGAAGTGGTAATGAAGGACGCGTAACCAAACATGACTTGATTACTTTTTTAGGCAAAAAGTCGACTGGGGATTTAGCTGATATTCCAACTAACCAAATAAATACTGAGAGGAAAACAGAAATAACTGAAGCGCCAAAAAAGCAATCCTCTAATCTAATTAATAGTTTACCGGGGGATGGGATTATAGAGATGGACAGGATGCGAAAATTGATTGCTGATCATATGGTCATGAGCAAACATACATCTCCCCATGTGACATCATTTGTTGAAGCAGATGTGACCTCTTTGGTCCTTTGGAGGAAAAAAGTAAAGAGCAACTATGAAAAGCGAGAAAATAGCAGACTTACTTTTACTCCCATATTTTTAGAAGCCGTTGTACGAGCGATTAAAGATTTTCCCAATATTAATGTTAGTGTTGATGGAAATAAAATTATTTCACATAAACCAATTAATGTTGGAATGGCAACTGCCCTGCCTAATGGTAATTTGATTGTTCCCGTCATTAAAAATGCGGATAGATTTAGTCTTTCCGGCCTGGCCAAAGAAGTAAACGAGCTAGCCGAAAGTGCTCGAAACAATAAGCTCAAACCTGATGACATAAATGGCGGAACATATACTGTGACAAATGTGGGCACTTTTGGTAATGTCATGGGAACGCCCATAATTAATCAGCCGCAAGTTGCCATTTTAGCCCTTGGGGCGATTCGAAAAATGCCTGCAGTAATTGAAACATCTGATGGAGATGCAATAGCAATTCGCCATAAAATGTTCTTATCGCACTCTTATGATCACAGGGTTGTTGACGGAGCGCTTGGGGGAATGTTTGTTAAAAGAGTTGCTGACTATCTCGAAAATTGGGATAGTGAACGTGAAATATGATTAGTTTAACCAAGCCTTTGTGCGTATTTGATCTAGAGACAACGGGAATAAACGTAGTGCATGACCGCATTGTTGAAATATGTATCATTAAAGTTAATATTGACGGCACCGAGATAACAAAAGTTTGGAGAATTAATCCTACGATCCCCATACCAAAGGAGACTACGGCAATTCATGGAATAACTGATGAAATGGTTAAAGAATGCCCAACCTTCAGGGAACAAGCAAAAGAAATTTCAACTTTTATAAAAAATTGCGATTTAGCAGGATTCAATAGCAATAAATTTGATATTCCCTTATTAGCTGAAGAATTTTTAAGAGCAGATATTGAAATTGACATGCATAAAGTACATGCAGTTGATGTCCAAAATATTTTTCATCAAAAAGAGCAAAGAAACCTAAGCGCTGCATTAAAATTTTATTGTGACACGGACCTAGTAAATGCTCACAATGCGGAAGCTGATGTGAAAGCAACCCTAAATGTCCTTAAAGCTCAGTTAGATCGATACGATGATCTACCTAAAAATATCGGTGACCTTGCGGAATACAGCAAGCGATATAAAGCTGCAGACTTCGCCGGATTTATAACCTTCAACGAAAAAAATGAAGAGCAATTTTCTTTTGGAAAATATAAAAATCAGACAGTTGCATCAGTTTTACTAAAAGACCCAGGATATTACTCCTGGATTCAAAATGCAGATTTTCCGTTATACACAAAAAAAATACTTACCGCAATTAGACTCAAAAACAGATGAAGATAATTTGCATCGGAAGAAATTATGCTGACCATGCCAAAGAATTAGGAAATCAAGTGCCAGATGACCCGGTTGTCTTTTGTAAACCTGACTCATCGATACTTCAGCCGAGAAATCCATTTGTTATTCCCCCATGGAGCAAGAAAATTCACTATGAGATCGAATTACTCTTAAGAATTGGAAGAGTAGGTAAATACATTGATCAAAAACATGCTTTATCCTATATCGATGCTATAACTGTAGGTATTGACTTTACTGCCCGAGATCTTCAAAAAAAATTAAAAGAAAAAGGACTTCCATGGGAAAAATCCAAAGGGTTTGATGGTTCAGCAGTAATTGGTAGATGGATTAATGGAAGTCCAAAGAAAAATAAAGATTATCAAATTACATTGCTTAAAAATGATTTAATTGCTCAAAACGGAAATACTTCTCAATTTATCTTTTCAATGGAGGAGATCATTTCTCACGTTAGTAAGTTTTTTACTCTAAAAACGGGTGATATTATTTTTACAGGAACACCCTCTGGGGTTGGCCCAATCGCTGCTGGTGATCAATTAGAAGGTCATTTAGATGGTGAAAGCTTACTCTTACTGAATATACGCTAAGGATTAAAGGCCTTTAAATTGTATATTTGAAAGGAAGAGATTCTCCTATAGCATTTTGAAAAAAATATGAAACACAGTATTCGAATAATATCTACGCTCGTAGTCTTTTTGTTTTCTTTCTCCGGATTTGCTCAATCAAGCCCTATCACAGTTGTATTTGAAGAGAAATTCGACCCGCCGTCTGGCCCTGATTCTGTGACGACTTTTCATACTACACCAGGAACAAATGTGCCATATTGGAATGACACATCATCTTTTTCTATTTCAGCACCAAATTCATATCACGCTAAAATTGTTCCATTTGACTCAATTATTTTTCAAACTGATACATTTTCTACTGTAGGTAATGTTTTTGTTAGTTTAACTTTTGCTCAAATATGTAAGGTTCACTTTGGTCAGCATGCATACATAAGAGTTTCCAATGATAATGGGGTTACATGGACACGTCTCAATGGATCTCACTATAGCGGAGCTTCACCAGCTTTCCCTACTGCGGGTTATTTTAATGAACTTTCATACGCCAACCCAAACGCTTCTCCTTACTGGGGTGGTCTCACAACAGCTGGAACGGGAAGTTCACCGTCTCAATCTTGGTGGGTAGGCGAAACATTTGATATTTCAAGTATTCTAGGAAATGGACCAAGTGGAACAGCTAATGGTTATTCTAATTGTTTGATTCAATTTGTTTTAGAATACAGAAGTCCTTTTGGGACTGCTGATCCTGCTGGGTGGTTCGTTGACAACCTTAAAGTTAAAGCTGCTCCTTGCGAGTTGGTTCCTCCAACAATTGATTTTAATTTGAATCCAAAAAGAGAACCCATTGGTCCCAGATATCAGAGTAACCAAGAAATACGATTAAAAGCCAGAGATCTTGGCTCAGGAATAGACTCAGTTGTGCTTTTTCATCGATTAAATAATGGCCCATGGGATACAGTTCAAATGTCGAGTAGTATGAGTGGAGCATGCCCTGATTCAGCTGAATATTTCCATACTCTGACTAATTTCATTGTGGGAGATTCAGTCGATTGGTATATAGAAGTCTATGACTGTACGGCTTGCTTAAACATGGATAGAGCCCCCTCCTTAAATTCAGGAATTCCTTATAATACCTTCTGGATTGACCCCTCACCCCCTGCAATATGTGGAATAACTACACCTACCAGCTTCCCATACCTTGTGACAAATTTTCCTTGGACTGAAAACTTCTCATCGATAAATTGGATTCAAGGTTCCGGTGTTGGTGGAATAGGAACCTCGCACAGAGGTGTTTTTCCTCAAGGAAATCCTCCATCGGGAAAAAATTGGCAAGTATCACCTAATACAAATTCAACTGGCTTTGCATGGTCTGTTAGAGTGGGTCAAACTGGAACTTTCAATACTGGCCCCTCAGGAGATCACACCACTGGTAGTGGGAAATATCTATATACCGAGGCATCTCAGGGAAATACGAACAATAACACAACAGTAATTACTCCATGTATTAAACTTACTGGTTTGAATCATGCGGTATTGGAATTCTGGTATCACAAGTTTGGACAAAACATGGGGAACATGCGAGTTGATATTGATACTGGCTCTGCTACTCCTTCATGGGTAAATGCCGTAGCGATTATTCCTGGACAATTTCAGACTTCCCAAACGCAACCCTGGGAAAAAATGTTAGTAAATCTTGACCCTTATTTGGGTAAGATAATTAGAGTTCGATTTTTGGGTAATAAAAACAACACATCTTCTAATGACCTTGGAGATATGGCTTTAGATGACATTAGTATTTACGAACCGGATCCAGCAGATATTGAAATGCTTGCCATTTATAAACCGCAAAATGGATTTTGTCAATATACTTCAACTGAAGATGTTCGAATCCACTTAAGATCTGAAGGCTTCTTCCCTATCGATACGATACCACTCGCTTATTCGGTCACAAATTTAACAACAAATACAACTGTCATAGAGAGAGACACATTGTACCAAAACTTAGGACTTGGAGATACAGCTTCTTACACATTTATTCCTAAAGCAGATCTAAGTGCTTTTACAAATTATGATATCTATGCATGGTCTGAAGCTCCAGGAGACCCAAATACAAGTAATGATAGTATAGGACCAATATTTATTGAACACAAAACACCCATAAACCAATTCCCGCATATCCAAGATTTTGATGGAGCCGGTTGGGCTGCAGGAAATGGGACTTCTGCTAACCCAGGAACCTTCAATACCTCCGATTGGGAAGTAATACCCGCCTCAAATTCTGGGAATTATGCTTTCATGATAGGAAATGATCTAACATCCACTTTCTCAACGGGCCCGCGATGGTCTAGAGGTCGAAAAGGTAATTATATGTATGCAGAAGGTTCTTATGGAAGTAATGGACCCGCCACGTTGTTTGCAACTACCAAATGTGTTGATCTTTCGTCTTTAACAAATCCAGTATTGACATTTTGGTATCATATGTACGGATCTGATGTAAACATATTAAATGTTCAAGTCATCCCTGACGGTAGCAATACATGGCAAACAGTCACTGGAGCACCAATAATAGCTCAGCAGCAATCAAAGGAGGTTGATGATTGGAAATTCAAAATAGTGGATCTAGGAGCTTATTCTGGCGATGTTGTTAACATCAGAATTCTCGCAAGAAAAATAGGATCTGGTGCTATGGCAGACATTGCTTTGGACGATTTATACATATATGACCGCCCCGCATCTGATGTTGGTGTAAGCATCGTTAAGTCACCTCTTAACTCGGTCAATTTACTAAATCCCCAAAATGTCATATTTAAAGTTTATAATTATGGAACTGTAGCCCAATCTAATATTCCAATTACATATTCAATACAGGATTTATGCACTCCTACTAATACTGGTACATATACCACAAACTATTCTGGAACCCTAGCTCCGGGGTCAGAAACAACAATAACAGTTGCTTCTCCTCCAACTTATTACAATGGAGATTTTGAAATAAAAGCATGGACTACTCTTACAGGCGACGGATTTGCTATTAATGATACAGCTTCTAAAATATCTTCTGGAGCAACTTCATACCCAATCGCATTTGGACCGGTTGATTTTGATAATTGCGTTGGTGATGAGTTTAGTTTTTTTGGACAAGGAGGAACTGGTACGTTGCAAATGTGGGAATTTGGAACACCGGCCAAAGGAAGCGGTTGGAATAGTGCTGCATCAGGAGCTAATTGTTGGATCACAGGGTTAAAAGACAATTATCAGCCAGGAATGACTGAAATCCTAAGAATTCCAACACTTACGGAGTTTGATACAACGGTAGCAGCCGAATTACGATTCAAGCATAAATTTGATTTCGCCCCGAGCGATGGAGGTGCAATAGAATATTTTCAAAATGGTAACTGGAATACTCTAGGAAACGCATCAATGTCTGTTGGTTATAATTGGTATGGCTCTAATTATGGATCAGCTGCTGTTCCCTCTTTAAATAGTCCTGGTTGGCTCGGAAGCAGCGGAGGTCAATGGATTACATCTTCAATTCCATTAAGCGTCTGGGACTATTCTACAAACCCAATTCAATTAAGGGCTCGAATGGTTTCATCGGCTGGAAGCAGCGCAAAGGGTTGGGCAATTGACGACTTTGAGGTTTATGTCCCACCGCAAAACTCAGCAGCTCCAGTAGAAATTGAAACTTTTGAATACCTAATCATTCCAGGAGATACATCTCATTTGAGAGTTCGCATACAAAATACGGGAGCAAAACTTCTGGATTCATGTAAAGTGAGATATAAAGTCAATGGAGGGACATGGACTAATTTTGAAACGGTTGTTTTCAAAAATAAAGCTGGTGCAACTGCCCCCATGATGCGTGGACAGCGTCAATGGTACAATTTCGATCAAGTATGGATTAATAGCGGTGCAGGGGCATATAATATTTGTGTTGAAACATCGAGACCTAATGCCAAAGGAGATAATTTAGTATCTGATGATTCTCTTTGTTTACCATTTACAACATTAGATAAAATTAATATTGATTTACCAAATCCTTATTGTAACGACTTTGAAGATCCAGCAATTCCATCATGGCTACCCCTGCATCCTTCGGTAAAGGCATTACAACATGATTGGGAATTTGGAACCCCGAACCAAACTGATATTACTGGAGCATCAAGCGGAACAAAAGCTTGGATGACTAGACTCGATAGTAATTATAATCATATGGGTCAAAGTGCTC
>CALKDS010000062.1 GCA_938084135.1 uncultured Flavobacteriales bacterium | reverse complement strand
GAAAATGATTTCTCTAAATTAAGTTTAAGGCCCATTGGAATCCCTAATTCCTCCCCTAGTCTTCTACTAGCAGCATCAACTATCTCTTCATCTTTTCTTGGATGTGAACAACATGAATTTGTCCACAAATTAGGACTATGGTATTTGGAAGATGCTCTTTTTTGAAGGAGTGTCTCGCCATTTGAATTAAAAAGGAAAACAGAGAAAGCACGATGAAGCACACCTTTTTGATGCGCTTGCATTTTTTCCATTTTTCCTATATCCTGATCCTCAGAGTTTACTAAAACAACATAGTCTTTCATACTATAATAAATTAAAGATATGCCTGACGTAACTACTTAAAAAAAGCCTATACTTTTTACTGTTTTTAATTCTAATTCTAGTTTTAAAAATTGAGCCAGAAGCGGTGCCCATTATTTTTTTAAACAATGAATAATAATACATATAGGCAATGTAAACTCCAAACCGAGTGCCTTTTGGTAATTTTAAAATACCTTCATATCCATTTCTAAAATCTACGGCAATATCTTTTTCAATTGCTCTTTTGGTGTCATCATTGAAATTAGTGAAATTAACACTTGGGAAATAAGTTCGTCCTAAGAGGTTGTAATCTGCACTTATGTCCCTTAAAAAATTAATCTTTTGAAAAGCTGACCCCAATTTCATAGCATGAGGGGTTAGGTTTTTATACTTCTCTTCATCACCATCTACAAATATCTTCAAGCACATGAGCCCAACAACTTCAGCACTTCCAAGGATATATTTCTCGTAATCTTCCTGCTCATATTGTCTGTCCTCCAAATCCATCTCCATAGAGGTCAAAAAGGTCTCAATCAAAGACTCATCAATTTTATATTTATTTACGGTCTGCTGAAAACTATGTAAAACAGGATTAACAGAAATTCCTTCCTTTATTGAAAGACGCGTTTCTTTCCAAAATCGCTTTAATAATATTTTCTTTTCATAGCCGTGGAAAGAGTCCACTATTTCATCGGCTAGCCTAACAAAACCATATATATTATATATGGGACCTCTATATTTTTTTTCTAAACCAAGAATGCCTAGGGAAAATGAGGTACTATAGGCTCGAGTTATTAGCCTAGAAATTCCAAAAGAAGTTTTATGGTATAACTCAATCATAAAAATCACTTATTCTTCAATGGGAAATCTTTTTCAATCTCGTGTGCAACAACTTCACCGCTAATAATACAAGGAGGAACACCTGGACCAGGAACTGTTAATTGGCCCGTGAAATAAAAGTTATCAAGTTTCCCTTTGAGACTTGGCTTAAAGATAGCAGTTTGATCTAGAGTATTAGCTAAGCCATATGCATTACCCTTGAAGGAGTTGTAATCTTTAACAAAATCACGATAAGCATAGTCTTTTTTCATCACTATATGATTTCTTATATCCATTCCGGTATGAGTTAACAACCGCTCGGAAACTAAATTAAAATAATGATCTAAAACTTCATTGGTATCTTCCATGCCTGGAGGTGTAGGAATTAATATAAAGAGACTTTCTTGCCCTTCAGGAGCTGCACCCTTGTCGGTCTTAGAAGAAGCCGATACATAAAACAAAGGCTTCTTAGGCCATCCAAGGTCAGTGTAAAGTGCATCAGCATGATTATCAAAAGAAGCATCAAAAAAAAGTGAATGATGATCAATTCCGGGAACAGGCTTGTCTAAACCGATGTAGTATAAAATACTTGAAGGAGCCATTTTTCGTTTCTCCCAATACTTTTTTGAATAACGTCTGTATTTTGGATCTAGAAGATTCTGTTCAACATGAGCATAATCAGCGGAGGCAACGACGATATCGCACTTAAATGCATGAGACTCCGTAATTACAGAAGAAACGGAATTCTGGTCATATTCAAAACCCGTTACCTCAGAATCAAAAACAAAATTTACTCCCTTTTCTTGAGCAAGTTTATAAAATCCATCAACAACGGAAAACATTCCACCTTTTGGGTACCATGTCCCAAGAGACATATCAGCATAATTCATTAATGAATAAAGTGCGGGGGTGTTACTTGGGGTAGCCCCAAGAAACAAAACAGGAAATTCCAATAGAGCTCTAAGTTGAGGGTTTGAAACTACTTTCTTAATGCTGGATCGGATATTTGTTAATAGGTCTAGTTGGAATAACCCTTTTAAAATTCTAATATCCGCAAACTCAAGAAAAGAAAGAGATGGCTTTCGTACCAAATCATCAATACCAACCTTATACTTGTAAGAAGCGTCTTTCAAGAATTTTTTTAACCTTACAGCAGAACCTGGTTCCAATCGGTCAAACAAAGCCTCTATTTTGGTCATATCAGAGGGTATTTCCATTACCCCATCATCAAAAAAAACATTGTAGGATGGATCCAGTCTTAAGAGATCATAATAATCACCTGGAGTTTTTCCAAAATCAGAAAAATATCTTTCAAAAACATCGGGCATCCAATACCACGATGGGCCCATGTCGAATGTAAAACCCGAATCAATGAGCTGTCTTGCTCGACCACCTGGACCCGAATTCTTTTCGATAACATCTACCTCATATCCTTTGGAGGCCAAATAAGTAGCTGTGCTCAAGCCAGAAAATCCAGAGCCTATGACGACAGCTTTCATAAATATTTTGAAATAAAATTAACTAATTAGATTCCTTCAATCTCTCCACCATTTTCTTTCTGGCTAGGAAGATACGGCTTTTTACAGTTCCTAATGGAATGTCCATCCTCTGAGCTATTTCATCATATTTATAACCATTAAAGTGCATCATGAAAGCCTCAAGATATGACTTCTCTATGGTCTCTATATTATCTAAAATGGTATTTAAATTCATAGTGGAATCTGCTTCCGTTTCCGGGTCAGAAGTCATCGATCCAAGTATGTATTGATTTTCTGAGTCGTCAGTATAGGTGTTTTGATTTCTCTTCTTTCTATAATTATTGATGAAGGTATTTCTGAGAATTGTGTAAAGCCATCCTCTTAAGTTCGTACCCTCTTTAAATTTACTTTGATTTTTTAATGCCTTAAGGAAAGTTTCTTGAATTAAATCTTCAGCATCTTCTGAATGATGCGTTAGCTTTAGAGCCAAGGATCGCAAAAATGACTGATGCTGCTGAATCTGAAAACCAAATGTGTCGGAAAGAATCATACTTTATTTTTGTTTAACAATTTCTTTCCAAAGTTAAACAAAATGCATGCCAAACAATCAATTTGTTTAATATTTTTAAATAAAAATTAAACAAAAAAAAATATAACTAATTGATTAAGATGTGATTACATTCTGAAGAACCTCACTCAATGAACGTACATCTTTTGAGACGTGCAGTTGTGAACCATTAATTCGAGGCGTCCAATTCTGTGCGCCAATCCCTGTTACAAATACGGGTATACTGTCTAGTTCGTTTGATAATTCATGCCAGTAATCGTCTCTATTGTCATAATCTGGACTAGTTGTCCAAATTGAGACAACCCCTTTCCACTTATTCTTGTCTTGAAAAAGAGGTTTAATAAAATCCAATGGAACTGACTGGCCTAAATAGACTACTGCCTCGCCATGTATTTTGAGAATAAAATGTATATATAATAAACCAATCTCATGCATCTCTCTTTCGGGTAGGTAAACTAAAAAGCCGGGATTACTTTTTGAAATTATTGTAGCTGGTAATCTATCTAGCGCTGAATAAATTTTTTGTTTTATCAGATTACTTGCAAAGTGCTCGTGGGCAACTCCTATTGCATCAGTTTGCCATAAAACTCCAAGTTGATAAATAAACCCGCCGACAAGTTTTGAAAATGTCTCCTTTTCTCCAACTTTTTTTATGCTGTCGCCCAATATTTCTGTAAATAATGGCTCATCTAGATCAATTGTTGCCCGAATCAATCTAGCAATTTGAGAAGGGTAATGACTAGCAGACATAGCTAGATCTTGGACAGAGTCATTCATTTCCTCACCCGTCAATTTAGCTACTTTACTAATGCGCCATCCCTTGTTTACTAGGACTGACACATTTAACAATTTCTTTAAATCATCATCGGAATAAAGACGGATATTCGTTTTAGTTCTTTTTGGAAGAATAACAGAATAGCGCTGCTCCCAAATCCTTAAGGTATGAGCCTTAATGCCAGTTAGATGCTCGAGATCTTTGGTACTGTAATTTGTTCTCACAATTTTTTAACACAAATAATAAAAATTTGTTCAGTCTCTTAGATGTTACATTTGTATCAAAATTTGATTTATTGTGAAAATATCCGACGAGATTCTACGCAGACGTACATTCGGTATAGTATCTCATCCGGATGCAGGTAAAACGACATTAACTGAAAAGCTACTTTTATTTGGCGGTGCAATTCAAGAGGCTGGAGCAGTTAAAAGCAATAAAATAAAAAAAGCTGCCACATCGGATTTTATGGAAATCGAGAAGCAACGGGGAATATCTGTTGCCACCTCTGTAATGGCTTTTGAATACTTAAACAGACACATTAACATCTTAGACACTCCTGGCCACCAAGACTTTGCTGAAGATACCTTCCGTACCCTTACTGCTGTAGATTCAGCTATAGTAGTTGTAGATGTTGCTAAAGGAGTAGAAACTCAAACTGAGAAACTCGTGAAGGTTTGCAGAATGAGAAAAACTCCGATAATGGTATTCATTAATAAGCTTGACCGGGAAGGGCGAGATGGTTTTGACCTATTAGACGAGATCGAATCCAAGTTAGCATTAAAGCTTTGTCCCTTGTCATGGCCTATAGGAATGGGCTCGGAGTTTCAAGGGGTCTATAATATTTGGAATTCTAGCTTACTCATTTATCAAGAAGGCAATAAACAAAAAATTAATAAATCATTTTCAATAAATGATCTAAGTAGTTCAGATTTAGAAAATCAAGTTGGGGAGAATGCGGCAAATAGTCTTAGAAATGAAATCGAACTAATAAGAGGTGTATATCCGAGATTCGATAAAAAAGAATATCTGGAAGGTAATCTGTGCCCGGTTTTCTTTGGCTCTGCTCTAAATAATTTCGGAGTAAAAGAGCTTTTAGATTGTTTCGTTGAAATAGCCCCTTCTCCTCAGCCTAAGATATCTATTGAACGATTGGTCAATCCACATGAAAATATATTTAGTGGATTTGTTTTTAAAATTCATGCCAATATAGATCCTAAACATAGATCTAGAATAGCCTTTGTAAAAATTGTATCAGGCGAATTTCAGAGAAATAAAAACTATTTTCACGTTCGTGAAAAAAGACAACTAAAATTCTCCAGTCCTTTGACATTTTTAGCGAGCAAAAGAGCTATTGTAGAAACTGCTTTCCCCGGCGATATAGTTGGACTGCCGGATACAGGTAACTTTCGAAGAGGAGATAGCCTAACCTCTGGTGAGGAACTTAACTTCAAAGGGATACCGAGTTTCTCGCCTGAATATTTTCGTTTCATCAACAATGCAGACCCACTAAAATCCAAACAATTAAATAAAGGAATTGATCAATTAATGGATGAAGGAGTTGCCCAACTTTTTACACTTAAATCAAATGGAAGAAAAATAATTGGAACCGTTGGAGCTCTTCAATATGAAGTTATTCAGTACAGGTTAGAACACGAATATGGTGCTAAGTGCAGCTATGAGAATTACAGTGCTCATAAAGCATTATGGATAGAGTCAAAGAGCGAAAAACAACTTGAAGAGTTCTTGAAATTCAAATCAAGATATACAGCGGAAGATAAATTTGGTAGGATAGTATTCTTTGCCGACTCTCCCTTTGGACTTCAGATGTCCGTTGAAAAATTTGACAAGCTTATTTTTCACGAAAAATCTGAGTATTAAAATCATTCTCCATCCATAAATTGATCTAAAACATCCTGACTAACGCCAGTCATGCTAAAACCGCCATCATGAAAAAGGTTTTGCATAGTTACGCGCCTAGTTAAATCAGAGAATAATGTAATGCAATAATTTGCGCAATCTTCAGCAGTGGCATTACCTAAGGGGCTCATTTTTTCAGCGAAATTTAAAAATCCCATAAAACCTTTGACCCCACTACCTGCAGTGGTAATCGTAGGAGACTGTGATATGGTATTCACGCGGACATTTTTCTTTAAACCATAATGATAGCCAAAACTTCTAGCAACAGACTCCAAATAAGATTTATTTTCAGCCATGTCATTATAATCAGGAAATGTTCTTTGAGCAGCCATATAAGTTAAACCCAAAACAGAACCCCATTCATTTATGGCATCCATTTTATAAGCCGTTTGCAACAGTTTGTGAAAACTAACAGCAGAAACATCCCAACCTTTATTCAAAAAATCATAATTTAAATCCGTGTAAGGCCTATTTTTTCTCACATTAACTGACATTCCAATGCTGTGCAGAATAAAATCCACTTTTCCATTAAAATGTTCTAAAGATTTCTCGAGCAAATTGTTTAGATCTTCTAAACTTGTTGCATCAGCAGGTATTACCGGGGCATCAATAGCATCTGCTAAAGAATTGATTTCGCCGAGGCGCATTGCCATTGGGGCATTAGTTAAAACTATTTTAGCACCCGCTGCATGACAATGTTCCGCCACTTTCCAAGCAATCGATTCGCTATTTAGGGCTCCAAAAATTATTCCATTTTTACCTTCTAATAAAGTCTTCATAAATTGTTTTTTATAATTACAAATTTCGTTTAATTTTTTAAAAGAAACTTAGCTTGAGCTAATGCTGCTTCTGACATGCTTTTTCCAGCTAAAAGTCGAGCTACCTCTTCCACCCTTTCCTCTCCCTTCAAGTTTATTAAACAGGTTCTTGAGTTACCTCTATCTAAATACTTATCTACCCTCCAATGATTGCCTCCCGCAGCTGCAACCTGAGGAAGGTGAGTTATCGCTATTACTTGAGAGTGTTTTCCCATACTACGGAACATTTCAGCAACCTTTGCTGCGGTACTTCCAGATACACCGCTGTCAATTTCATCAAAAAGTATAGTTTCTAAACCCTTCCCTCGAACAAATAAACTCTTTAAGGCTAGCATTAATCTATTTTTTTCACCACCACTCGCGACTTTCTCAACAGGTTGCATTTGCTGATCAGCGTTTGCTGAAAACAATAACGAATACTTATGAGCTCCATAAATCGCAGGAGCTTCAAGAGGTTCACTAAGAATTGAAAACATTGTTTTCTCCATATTTAAATCACCTAGAGCTAGTTTGACCATTTTCTCTATATCTGAAAATAGATTTGATCTCTTTACATGAAGGTTATTTCCTGCTTGAATCAATTTAATTTTCGCGACATCTAATTTCTCTCTTAATCTTATCTTCATTGATTTCTGATTTTCATAGAGCTTAAGTTTCTCTAGCCATTGGTCTCGAATTGTGAGCAGTTCATTTAAAGAACCAACTCTATGTTTTCTTAACAACTGTTCAATTAAACTCAATCTATCTTCGATAGTAGCTAATCTCTCAGGGTTAGACTCAATTTTCTCAGATAACTTCTCCAATTGATGCATAACTGATTGAAACAAATCTTGTACTGCACCTGATTCTTCTCTCAAAGAATTAAAAAAATTTGATCTTTGCTTTAACCTCTCAAACATTGATACCCAACGAGATAAATCATCATTTAATCCAGGACTTTCATCTGTTCTTTGTCTGATTTCCTTGATCAAAATCTGAATATCTTCAGAACCTGATAGTGTATTTAACTCTTCACGCAAATCATCTTCCTCATTTGCATAAATATTTGCAGTATCCACTTCATCCAATACAAAAGAAATATAACTTGGATCAAAGCCATTTCCTAAATTTTCTTCAAGTTTTATTAACTCTAAATCGTAATTATTAAATTCTTTCAGCGCTAAATCAAATGAATCTCGAAAGGCTTGGAGATTTCCATAGTTATCCAAAAAATCTGCAAGGAATTTGGGATTCTTAAAGAATGTTGTGTCCTTCTGACTATGAATATCAATTAGCTCCTCTGATAGTCGTTTTAAATCCTCTAATCTTACGGGGCTGTCGTTAATAAAAGCTCTTGATTTTCCGTTTTGGGATATTTCTCTGCGAAGCGTACTTTCCTCGATGAAATCCCAATCCTCTTGTTTAAAACGATCTTTCCATTTCTCAGGGTCCAAAATAAATTGGGCCTCCACGATGCATTTTTTTCCATCAAGAGCCAACTTCTTTAAGTCCACCCTTCCCCCCAGAGCTAATTGTAGAGCCCCCAATAAAATTGATTTACCGGCACCCGTTTCTCCTGTAACAACAGTAAAGCCGGGCTCAATAGTCTGATTAAGACTTTCTATTAAAGCAAAATTTTGAATATGGAGACTCCTTAGCATAATGGGTGAAATTACTTTAAAGTCATTTAACGACCCATGTTTGAATAATTGCTTGAATTAGATGGATCCATAGTCTGAAGATCTTTTATTAATTCTTCAGATTGATAATTTGGACCACCACTGTACACTTGACGAATCTCATTAGATTTGGTATCAAAAAACCAACGCAATAAAAAACTATTTGGTTGCTTATCATGAATCAATTTTAGTCGCTTCAGCGTTGAACTCATTAATTCTTTCGCCGCCATTTGCTGGGTAGGGTCGAATAACTTGTCTATTCCCAGCCTATGATAATCATACCAAATCGACATAAAATCAGAATTAGCAGGGTTCATTATATCTTCGATTATCCAGTGACGATTCAAATTGTTTTTAAATCTATCCCAACCTCCACCTGCTCCTGCCGATGCTGCATTAGCTGCAATCACTTGAGCTTGAGAAAAATAATTACTCTGTTTAGAACTAAAAGAAGAAGCGTCTAACCCAAGCGCTACATAACAATAAAAAGAAACGATCGATGTTAAATTACTTGAGTGCCTTCCAATATTAAACTCTAGAACAGTGTTTGATCGATAATTAAAAGTTAAATCTCCATCCTGAATTAAAATTGTTGGGGATTGATAGTCTGACATGTAAACTGGACGGGCAAACTGTAATTGTAAATTCCCGGACATGTTCGCAGAATTGGGGTCATAGTTCGTTATTGTAAACACCATGGAGCCTTTGATTTTTTCACTTTCCTCATAAGATATTTGAGTCCATGCCTGCTGATTAATGAAATTTCTTAAAGCCGTCTCTAAATCACTAAATATTTGCCGATCATTGGTTTGAACACTTGGAGCTTGAACCTTAACATCAACCATGAACTCCTGAGAAATCAAGTCACCAAAAAAAACCATTGTAAATAATAATAAATATATAAACTTCATATTTTGGAATGCTTTTTTATCCAATTTAAAAGATTTACTGCCATTACCTCTTTTGATTGAAGCGATAAGGTTTCATTTCCATCTTTCGAGACCAATGTCACAGCATTCATCTCTGAATTAATTCCTACTCCTTTCTTATTTGCATAATTTAGAACAATCGCATCAGCTTTTTTTGAGTTTAACTTGCGCAAAGCCTCTTCTTCTCCGTTGTCCGTTTCCAGTGCAAAACCAAGGGAATATTGACCCTTCATCTTTTTATCTCCAACTTCCGATAATATATCTGGATTTAATTCATACTTAATGGAGTCTAGACCAGCATTGGATTTTTTTATTTTTTGTTTAGAACTGTACTTTGGACGATAATCTGAAACTGCAGCCGCACCGATGAAGATATCTGAATCTGACCAAGCCTTCATTACTGCATCTCTCATTTCTAATGCCGTAAGAATAGGCTTGTACAAAACATTTTCCATATCTGAAAGGTGGTAATGGGAAGGTCCGTGAACCCATGTTACTATGGCACCCCTTTCCGCAAGAGCAGTTAATAATGCAACGCCTGTTTTTCCCGAGGAACCATTACTTAAAAATCTCACAGGATCGATTGATTCTCGAGTTGGACCAGAAGTTAAAATAACTTTTTTCCCGTACCAGAATTCATCTTTCAGTAAATAAGAACGAATAGCAAAACACATTTTGTCCGGTTCAGCCATTCTTCCATGCCCTACTAGGCCACTAGCTAAATCTCCAAACGGAGAGGGAAGAACTGTATGCCCCCATTTTTTTAATAGATTTAAATTACTCTGATTAGCTTGATTTTTAAACATGTCAAGATCCATTGCTGGCGCCCAGAATACTTTTGTCTTAGAAGATAAAAGTGTGGCAAGTAATAGATTATCACAAATACCATTCACATATTTCCCAATAGTATTTGAAGTAGCTGGAGCGATCAAAATGACATCCGCCCATTCTGCTATGCTGACATGATTATTCCATGACAACTTTCCTGAATTTTTTATTACTAAATCCATCTCCACAGGTTTTTCTGAAAGAGTTGCAAGAACCAAAGGGGTGATAAAATCTTTGGCACTTTGAGATAAAATGACACGGACCTCTGCTTCCGCTTTTCGCAACTGTCTTACAAGAAATGGAATTTTATAGGCAGCGATACCGCCTGCAACACCTAGAAGTACACGTTTCCCCCTTAGGGTGCTCATGCATCAGTGTTATCCTGCTCCGGGTAACGATTGTATATTTTACCGTCTAACCATTCGTGAACAGCCATAGCATGTGGCTTTGGAATCGACTCATACTGCTTCGAAAATTCAATTTGCTCACGATTCTCAAAAACCTCTTCTAATGAGTCCGTAGCAGAGCGAAAATCTTCTAATTTTTCATTAATCTCAGCACGAATACTTTCGTTAATTTGCTCGGCACGGCGAGAAACAATGGAAATAGACTCGTAGATATTATTTGTATCGCGGTCCAACTCATTGAAATTTAAAGTCTGAGTATTTTTACTTGCCAGTAAATGATTTTTATCCATGATCAATCAAAAATTTGAAATGCGAATTTACGATTCTTTTTCCGAAAAAGCCTGTATTTTTTTATATACAGATTCAATTTCCTTTAGAAACAAACTTTCTGGAAAAGCATCATTAAATTCTAAATAAGCCGTTGCAGCTTCTTTGTAACGATCACTTTCAAGATTTTCAATCGAATTCTTTGCCAATTCATATGCTGACATAAACCTAAGCATCATTGCTTCCTCACGGTAAGGAGAATCTGGATATTCACCCAACATTACGTTAAAGGATGTTACAGCGCTCGAAAATTGCTCCCGATGAAAATAACCCTTTGCAATATCAAATGATTTCTTCTCCAGTCGTTCCCGTAAATCATCAATTAAATTATTGCACTCCAAAGATCTTTTTGTCTCTGGGTGAGAATTGATAAACAATTGCAATTCATCTATAGCCTTGTAAATATATGCTGGATCAAGGCTAGAAGTAGGAGACTCAAGATAATAGCAGTAAGCAGCTAAATAAGCAGACTCTTCAGCAAAAGGGTGACTTTGGAACGTTGTTGAAAATCTTTTAAAATGATATCCAGCCAATATATAATCTTTTTGTCCGTAGAGAGTTAAAGCATAGTACTTGTAAACTTCTTGAGCACGAGTTGTTCCTCGGAAAGATGACATTAGCTCATCCAGAAGAGGGAATGCTTTATTGAATTGTTTTTCTTCGAAATAAGAAACTGCCTTCTCAAATTTAAATGAAGCATCGTTACTCTTTAAAACTTTTTGATAATCACCACACGAAACGGAAAAAAAGATGGAAATAAAAGTCAGGAATCTAATAATTCTCATGAGGACAAAGGTAACTTATGAAACGGAACTTTTTAATTGCTATTTTTCCTTATTTCATCTACTTCTTTTTCTATTAAGCGTTTTAGTTCATCACTTATTTCCCAGAGTGGTAGACGTAATTTGTCGGAAATAATATGCATATGATTTAAAGCCCATTTAACTCCTCCAGGATTTCCTTCTTGAAAAATAAGTTTCGTATAATTAAACAACTGAAAATGAATAGACCTAGCTAGAGACAAATCACCATTTAATGAATGATTTACCATCATACTAAATTCACTCGGAAAACTCTGACCAGAAACAGATATCACTCCAGCTGCACCAAGAGAGATCATTGAAAAAGTGAGATTATCATCTCCAGATAAAACATCAAACCCGTCAGGAGCATCTTTAATGATTTGCATTACTTGCTCTAAATCACCACTTGCTTCTTTTATTGCTACGATATTATTGAATTTATTAGCCAAACTTAAAGTAGTTAAAGCAGTCATGTTAGATGCGGTTCGACCGGGAACATTGTAGAGCACTATAGGAAGATTCGTTGAAATTGATATTTTTTTAAAGTGCTGATAAATTCCTTCTTGAGTAGGCTTATTGTAATAGGGAGAAACACATAAAATACCGCCAACACCCTTGGGAATAGCATTAATATTTGAGCAAATCAAACTTGTATTATTCCCTCCTACGCCCATTAAAATTGGTAATCGATTATTGTTGATTTCAACGATATGACTCACCACGGCATTTCTCTCTGAATCGCTTAACGTAGCAGATTCAGATGTCGTTCCCAAAGCAACTAAAAAGTCAACACCTCCAAAAACACAGTGATCGACTAATTTTGAAAGTGAATCAAAATCAACATCGCCATTATTTTTAAACGGAGTGACTAAAGCGACCCCTGTTCCTCGAAATATATTTTTCATAGACTCGGATTAATTTTTCTTAACCATTCTTTAAGGTCCTGAAAATATACAGAGTAATCTTTACTTTTAGACCGCATACAAAAATCATAAAAATCTTCCTCACCTTCAGCAGTTACTCGCATACCCGCTAAGGTTTTTGATGCTAGCTCATCTAATGGTGTTCTTGCTCCTCTGTTTAAGGTGACAATAACATCAAATTCTGTCTGCATAAATTCCAAAGCATTACCAGACTCAGGAACTCCCTGCCATGTAAAATCATCAACAAAGATCAACTGACGCCCATTGTAGATTACGTTTTTTGGGCGCATTTGTCCGGTCCATCCGCACAGTGTTACTGATTTATGCTCTTGCTTAAGAACGTGAACGACTTCTCGTAAAACTTCTAAATCCAAGCGATCAAAGCTTGCGTTGAACAAAATGCCAATTCGCTTTGTATCGTCCCAACCTTTCCAGGGCACGTTTACAACTTTGTGCTGGCGAGCACGGCTCCACCTATACTCGCGCCAAACTTTACCTATTTTGAAGAGCCAATCCATCTAAGAAATTCATTTTCTGTTAATCGCTTTACACCATGAAGATCAGCTTTTTTTATTTTACTCGGACCAACGCCGCTGCCCATTAATAAATAATCAGTTTTTGAGCTTACTGAGCTAACTATTTTACCACCATTATCTTCAACAGATTTTTTTATTTCATCACGAGAAAAAAACTCAAAAACACCAGAAATCACAAATGAGAAACCCACTAATTTATTTCCAGATTTATTAATTACCTCACTCTTAAAGTTTAAACCAATCGCTCTGAGCTTTTCTATCTCCAATAAATATGATTGATTCGAAAAATATGACCTCAAAGATTTGGCAATCATAGGACCAATATCTTCAACGTCCAGTAACTCTGATTCTGATGCATTAATTAACGAATCAATACTGCCAAAATGCTTAGATAACTTCTTGGCAACTGTAGAACCTACATGCCTAATTCCAATGGAGAACAAAACGCGTTCAAATGAGACCATTTTACTTTTTTCAATACCTGCCAATACATTCTTAACCGACTTGTCTCTGAATTTATCAAGTTTAAACCAATCCTCTTCATCAAGTTCATAAAGATTTGACGGCTTGTGAACAAGCCCGATCTCTACAAGCTGATCTATTGTTTCAGTTCCAACCCCATCTATATTCATGGCTTTTCTGTGAATAAAATGATTAAGGCGACCTTTTATTTGTGGTTTACAAGTGTCCATATTCAAACAATAATGCTGGGCATCTCCCTCCTTCCGCTCGAGAAGAGAATGACAATCCGGACAATTAAGAATAAATTTTATCGGATTTGAACCTATGAGTCTTTTTGAAATTTCAACCTCTAATATCTTTGGTATGATTTCACCACCTTTCTCAATCCAAACCGAATCACCCTCGTGTAAATTCAACTTTGCAATTTGGTCCGCATTATGTATTGAAGCACGACGAACAACAGTTCCTGAAATCCATACAGGATCTAAAACCGCGACTGGTGTTATTGCACCTGTTCGGCCAATTTGATATTTAACTTCACGAAGTCTTGTAAGCACCTTTTCAGAATTAAATTTATATGCAATTGCCCATCTTGGGGATTTTGCAGTAAAACCGATCTTCTCCTGAATCAAAATGCTATTAACTTTGATGACGGCTCCATCAATAGCAAAAGGTAAACTATGTCTCTCAGTATCCCAAAAGCTTAGATATTGAAAAATGTCATCAACTGACTTACAAGACCGAATCCAACCACTTTCTTGATTAGGAACAGGAAACCCCCATTCACTAATTAATCGAAGACTTTCAATATGAGTTTTGAAATCAAACTCATCGGAATAAACTGAATACATTAAAGCACTTAGCCTTCTAGTCGCAACTTCAAATGAATCCTGCAATTTAAGAGTACCACTAGCTGCATTACGAGGATTTGCAAATTTAGCACCATCACTATCAAAACGTTTTTTATTTAAATCCTCAAAAGCATCAGACGTGAAGTATACTTCGCCTCGAACTTCTAATTCATTTGGTGCCACATTCGGTAATATCAACGGTATATTTTTTATCGTCCTAATGTTTACAGATACATCATCTCCATTCACACCGTCACCTCTTGTTACTGCTCTTATCAGTTTACGATTCTCATAGCAAAGAGAAATTGCAACTCCATCATACTTAAGTTCAACAGATAAATCTAATTCCTCACCGGAAACACTTTGACAGCGTTTAATAAATGCGGTAATCTCATCTTGGTTGTAAGAATTAGACAAACTGAGCATTGGACGCCTATGAACAACAGAATCAAAGGATTTAACTATCTCCCCACCAACTCTCTGCGTAGGGCTATTAGGATCAAATGCATCAGGATTTTTTTGCTCTAATTCACTTAATTCGAAAAGTAATTTATCGAACTCAAAGTCAGAAATAATAGGATTATCCGAAACATAGTAACGAAAATTATGATCATGTAAACTTTTTCGTAATGCTTGAATCCTGTCTAAACTCATCTATTCAAATTTAAGAGAGTATTAATTACGAACAGCTTTAAGAAAACGATGTTTTCCACAATCGTCATCAATAATTTTTATATCGCTCCATTTATCCTGATTTTCAAGATGCATTTTAATTTTGAAACAAAAATCATAATGAACCTCAAGAAAAAGAAAACCACCTTTTTTCAATCCTTTCAGAGACCATTTAATAATTTTTTGATAAAAAAAAATCGGATTATCATCAGATACATACAAGGCCATATCGGGCTCAAATCCCACAGACTTATCCAAAATTTCTGAAACCGGTATGTAAGGAGGATTTGAAACCCAAATATCATCTTTACCTGAGCTAACCCAATCTGGAATTGGCCCTAATAAGTTTGAATTATGCCAATCTATTTGAACATTATTAGAGTCGGCATTTTCTTCAGCCAAACCCAATGCATCATCACTTAAATCAAAGGCTATTAAATGGGCACTTGGTACTTTTAACTTTGTCGCTATTGCAATACATCCGGATCCGGTGCAAGCATCAACGATTCTATCTGATGGATTCACTTCCTTTAACATCGTTTGCAAAAGCTCTTCCGTTTCGGGCCTGGGAATCAACGCGCGTTCATCAACTTTCCATTTTATATCCGCCCAAATAATTTCACCCAACACATATGCAATAGGCATAGATGTTTTTAATTTCCTTAAGTCTTCAAAAAAAACGAGTTTCTCATTTTCAGACATACTCCTTTCATAACGAAGTTCCCAAGAAACTCTCCCACCATGCCTTGAGCGCAACCACTCAGACCATATCGCTCTTGACTCTGATCGGCTTTGATAAACTTGAAACATTGATTCAAGAAAAGTAGCTTGAGCTGCTGCACATTCCATGGCATAAAGGTAATATGTACATTTGTCTAATGGATGATCATATTGCAATGAATCGATGTATTTCAATAGCCAAAAATTCTGGAGGGTGGAATAATCCAAACCCAAAAGTAGGATCAATAGTTGTCCATAATAACAGAATTATTGGAGAAGGGTTTCATTATAAATATGGCTCAGATCATGCAGAAGTCATGGCCTTAAAATCAATAAGAAAAGAGGATGAGAATTATATTAAAGACTCAATCTTATATGTCAACCTTGAACCTTGTAGTCATTTTGGAAAAACACCTCCATGTGCGGATCTCATTATAAAAAAAGGAATTAAAAAAGTGATTATTGGATCAATCGATCCAAATCCAAAAATTTCGGGAGCTGGAATTCGTAAACTGAAATTAGCAGGGGTGAAAGTTAGTGTTGGAATAAATGAAATTGAATGTCAGGAATTAAATAAACGATTTTTTAAGTCCATTATTCATGGTCTTCCTTACATTGTTTTAAAATGGGCAGAATCCACAGATAAATTCATAGATGGAAAAAGAAATTCGAAAAATGTCAAACCGTATAAAATTAGTTCATCCTCAGCTCAACCCATAGTTCACTCCTGGAGAAGTCAAGAAGAGGCAATACTCGTTGGGATAAAAACATTCATAAAAGATAAGCCCCAATTAAATGTTCGATACTCGTCAGGACCAAATCCAAAAAAAATCCTCTGGATACCTAATCATAGAGAAGCAGACAAAAAAATTATAGAAATGGCCAGCAAGGATAACTGGATAATATGGGAAACTAGTTTTGGAGAATCAATACAGAAAAGCTTAAAAAAACATCTCAACAACTGCCTTTTTAGAAGCATTTTAATCGAAGGAGGAGCCGATACAATAAACCTCTTTTTTGAATTATCTATCTGGGATGAGTGCAGAATAATTAGAAATAAAATAACTTTAAACAATGGAGTTGAAGCTCCTTTTTTACCTAAAAATAATATATTTAGAGAATCATATTGTATCGATAATGATGAAGTTTTTAAATACTTAAGGAAATAATGCAATTATTGAATAAAATACCTTTTTTTTCTTTTTTTCTTTTAATATTTTATATCTCATCTAAGGATCTAATAAGTCAGAGCTTACCTGTAAAGTTTGCATGGATTCAAACCTCATTAAAGAGTCATGAAACAAATGATTGGAAGAAATGGTTAAACGAGAAATCAAATGCTGTTGAACCATTTGAATGGCGATCCCTGCAAACAATAGAATCTGGAGCAGGAGAGCATATGAAATTCGAATTATATTTATATGGATTACCTGTAGTTGGAGCACAAGCAAATATCCATATCAAAAATAATGGAGCAGGTTTAGCAGTATCTTTTGCTTCAATTCCAGATGTAAGAACGGAAAACCCCTCAGCAAATGCTTCCTGTTGGTTTTTTTTAGAAAATGAATTTATTCAAAGCACAGTCCGAGATAAAAAAAGTAGAAATAACTTTGGACCATCAAAGATTCGACTATGGGAAGACCTTAATGGTAATATTATTCACCAACAAAATCTCTTAGTTTATTATTCAGATACGATTGGATTGGTCAGTATTTTTAATCCAGATCCATTAACTAAAGCTCAAGTAAATTATGGTGGGTCGCATAAAGATCTCAATGATCAAAATCTTAATGTATTACAACCCCTTCAGGATACAGCGGAATTATTGTTAAATTATTCTTCTGGAGTATTTACTCTTAGTAATTTCGCGGCGAATATATCTGAATTCGATTCTCCAAGCAACACTGTTCCTACATCAAATAATGGGGAATTCATCTCTTCAAGAAGTGATCCGGAATTTGAAATGACCAATGCCCTATTTCACATAACAAAAATGAAATATCGAATTGACAGCCTGGGATTTAATCATCTAGTTAATTATTCCATCCCTGTTGATGTAAATGCAATGAATGGCTCTGACAATTCAGCTTTTGATCCAAGTACATCTCCACCATCTCTACTTTTCGGGGAAGGCGGAGTAGATGATGCGGAAGATGCCGATGTCATAATTCATGAATATTCCCATGCAATTTCTCACAGCGCCTCACCAAATAGTCTCTTTGGAATCGAAAGACAATGCCTAGATGAGGCATTGGGTGATTATTTTGCTTCAAGCTATTCACGAAATTTAAATTATTTTAACTGGGAAAAAGTATTTTCCTGGGATGGTCATAATGAATTCTGGAGTGGTCGATCTGCTATAAATTCTCAGATGAAAATGTATCCGAATATATCTTTTTCTGGAATCTATGAGCATACTGACTTATTTGTAGATCCCCTGATGCAGCTATGGATTAAATATGGTTCATACACTGTTGACAAACTCATTCTTGAGTCAATTCACAACTGGACATCTGGCATGACATTTCCAGTCGCTGCAAATTGGGTTTTAGCTGCGGATTCAGCTCTCTTTTCAGGAGCGCACTCAAATGACATTCATTTAGAGTTTGCCAAATGGCAAATCCTTACCCCTCAGGCAAGCAACCCAAGTGATACCAGAGAAAAAATAAATTTTGATTTTTTCACTACTGGAATTTGGCGTGTACCTGAAGTTATTCAAAACAATAAAGCTGAAATAACTAATGGAACGGGAAAAATAATGTGGTCAGGAGATCTACCACCATATTTAAATCTAAGCACTTGGAAATCAGGAATATATTACCTGAAAACGTCTTCTGACTTTTCGAAATTGATGATTTATAAAAAATAAGGTTTTAGAACTTTTAATATTTCGTTGGGCATCGCTTGAGGTCTTCCCGTTTCAACTGAAGCTGAAACTAAAACAACTTCTGCAGTTGTAGATAAATCTCCATTTTCATTAAAAATTTTATAACTAAAAGGCATTCTTGTTCCATCAGGAAGATTTGATATTCTAGTTTCAACTGTTATTTGTTCATCATAACGAATTGGGATTTTATATTTTATTTCCAAAGAAGAGACCGGCAGCATAATACCTTTTTCTTCAAGGTCTCTATATCTAATACCAAGTTCTCTAAGTGCCTCTACTCTACCCATTTCTAAAAAGGCAGGGTAATTACCATAATAACAATATCCCATCTGATCAGTTTCTGCGTATCTGACTCTAATTTTACATGTTGAAACAACCATTTAAATTTGAATTACATTGTTCATTTTGAATGAATTAAATATATTTTTATTGGGATTCAAGAGCATCTTAAATATTAAACATGTATAAAAAAAACTTTAAAATCAATAGTCAAACAATTTTTTTTCAACGGATTTTATCGACACTTTCGCTTACCGATATGTTAGTTCATCTGGAATACGATTATTTCAGTTTTAAAGACATATTATTGAATAGCTAAAAGTAAAGAACTTTAAAGATACATGGAGCACTCTGCAGATGCAATTTGGCGAAACTGTTTGATTTATGTCCAAGATAACATAAGTCCTCAAGCCTATAAGACATGGTTTTTACCCATTCGACCAATTAAGCTTCAAGGTAAAGTCATAACTCTTCAAGTCCCAAGCAAATTTGTTTATGAATGGCTAGAAGCTCATTACATTAAATTGTTAAAATCTGCAATAACAAAAGAATTAGGATCAGATGCACGATTAGTGTATTCAATAGTCATGGATCAAGACACCGCTCATCTAGAGGTAAATAAAGTTGATATACCCTCTTCAAATAGACTACCTATAGAAAATCAAAAAGTTTCCTTACCTGCTAAAATTGGAGGTGAAAAAGGAATTAAAAATCCCTTTGTTATACCGGGATTAAAAAAAGTCAACATAGAAAGCCAACTAAATCTTAATTACACTTTTGAGAATTTTATCGAAGGCGACTGCAACAGACTAGCCAGATCAGCTGGATATGCTGTTGCTCAAAAACCCGGAGGAACTTCATTCAACCCTCTACTGGTTTATGGTGGAGTTGGACTCGGAAAAACTCATCTTGCCCATTCAATAGGAATAGAAATTAAGGATAGATTTCCAGACAAAACTGTTCTCTACGTATCTGCCGAGAGATTTACACAACAGTTCATTGATGCTATCCGAAACAATTCTAAAAATGATTTCGTTCATTTCTATCAATTAATTGATGTTTTAATAATGGATGATGTCCAATCATTTAGTGGAAAGGAAAAAACTCAAGATGTTTTCTTTGAAATCTTTAACCATCTTCACCAGCAAGGAAAGCAAGTAATCTTAACTTCAGATAGAGCTCCAGTTGATTTGCAGGGAATGGAACAGCGTCTATTATCAAGATTCAAATGGGGACTTTCCGCTGATTTACAAAGGCCAGACCTAGAAACCCGAATAGCAATTTTACATCAAAAATTATATTCTGACGGAATCGAGATGCCAGATGATGTTGTAGAGTATTTAGCTTACAGCATAACAAGTAATGTGAGAGAACTAGAGGGAGCTTTAATCTCTCTTCTCGCTCAGTCCTCATTGAACAGAAAAAAAATTACTGTAGAGCTTGCAAAACAAATGATCGACAAATTTGTCAAAAATACCACACGTGAAATTAGTGTTGACTTTATCCAAAAAGTAGTTTGTGATTACTTTGACATGCCAGTGGAATTGCTGAAAAGTAAAACCCGTAAGAGAGAAATTGTTCAAGCAAGACAACTCACAATGTTTTTTGCAAAAAAAATGACTAAAAATAGTTTAGCAGCTATAGGTGCGCAGTGCGGTAATAAAGACCATGCTACAGTCTTACATGCTTGCAGAACGGTAAGTAATCTTGCGGAGACAGACAAAAGATTCAGAGTATTTGTCGATGATTTGAAGAAAAAGTTGACACTGGTGGGATGACACCGAAATCGATACTCTTTGTTTGCCTAGGAAATATTTGTCGTTCTCCGGTTGCTCAAGGTGTCTTTCAATATTCATTAAATGAAAGATTTGGATTTGATTTATCCAAAAATTGGATTCTTGATTCCGCAGGAACATCGAATTACCATAATCACGAACCCCCGGATATAAGAGCACAACAATCTACACTTATTCATGATATTGATATTTCGCATCAAAGGTCCAGGCAATTTAAGTTAGATGACTTTGACAAGTTTGATCAAATATTTGTAATGGATGCATCCAACTATAAAAATGTTTTAAAACTATCGAAGAACTCCGTTCACAAAAATAAAATCCACTTGTTCCTTGACTCATCTTATCCAGATGAGAACCGTCAAGTTCCTGACCCTTATTTTGGAGGAAATGAAGGTTTTGAAAATGTATTTCAAATGTTAAAAAAAGCATCAGTGAATTGGTTAGATAAATGGACATCAGTTAACGAATCGATAGAATGAATTTTGGCACGCTGCATTTATTTCCTGTTCCTATTTCTGAATCTAATCATAAAAACACTATACCTAAAGGTCTAATAGACTCCGCTAATAATATTAAGAATTGGATAGTGGAAACTCCTAAAATTGGCAGAAAGAAGATAAAAATAATCTCACCGAACATTCCTATTTCTGAGCATCGTTTATTTCCATTAGATAAGTTTCGTGAAGAAAATAATGACTCTCGACTCCTTGAACCGTGCCTAAATGGTCTGGACATGGGATTGATATCTGATGCTGGTGCGCCTGCAATAGCAGACCCAGGAAGTAGAATTGTTGAAGCGGCTCACACATTAGGAATACAGGTCAAACCATGGGTAGGCCCATCTTCAATATTTCTAGGCTTGATGGCTAGTGGTTTCAATGGTCAAAATTTTAGCTTTATTGGTTACTTACCTCATGATAAATCAGATAGAAAAAAACTTCTAATTAGATCAGAAAAAGAAGTTAGAAATGGCATTACCCAGATTTTCATAGAAACCCCCTATCGAAACACAAAACTGATTGAAGAACTCTGCCTCTTAATTGGACCCGACATATATTTATGCGCAGCAGCAAACCTGAACAGTGAAACAGAATTTATTATCAGCAAATCGATTGCAGAGTGGAGAAAAATCAAAAAAATTGATAATTATCATAAAGTACCGACAATTTTTCTTTTGGGAAGATCGAATAAATTGCATTGATCTTCATATCCTTTACCAATAGACCATAGGGAAAAGAGGTATCGTACATTCGTATTGTGAAAACCATTGTTGCACTTTCAACACCAAGCGGTTCAGGAGCCATCGGTATAATTCGGGTTTCTGGAGATGATTGCCTCTCTATAGTATCGATTCACTTCCCAAAAATTAAATCTTTTAGCCCTCGAAAAGCCATTTTTTGCAAATTTTATGAAACAAATAGTCATGTTCTAGATGAAGTTTTATTGGTCTATTTCCCAGGACCGAATTCATATACAGGAGAAGATGTGGTCGAAATTAGTTTTCATGGCTCATCATATATATTGGAATCTGCATTGAAAGAACTCATACAAAGTGGCGCCATTTTAGCGAAAGCCGGAGAATTTACACAAAGGGCATTTTTAAATGGGAAATTAGATCTAGTCCAAGCTGAAGCTGTAGGTGACTTGATTGCCTCCGAATCAAGATCTGCACATGACCTTGCAATGCGACAAATGAAAGGAAGTGTCTCAGATCGACTACAAGAACTTAGACAGCAACTTATAGATTTTGCAGCACTCATCGAACTCGAATTAGACTTTGTAGAAGAAGATATTGAATTTGCCCAAAGGCCTGCATTACACAAACTATTCAACGATCTTAAAGCTGAGATTGAGAAAATGCTAAATACATTCAGGCTAGGGAACGCAATTAAAAATGGCATTCCATTAATTTTAGCGGGCGCACCTAATGCTGGAAAGTCTACTTTACTTAATCGTTTCTTAGGAGAAGATCGAGCAATTGTAACAAAGTTCGCTGGAACCACTCGTGATAGTATCGAAGAAAAGTTTAGACTAGGAGATCATTTATTCCGGATAGTCGACACTGCAGGACTTAGAATAAGCAATGATGAAATAGAGAGTTTAGGGATTGAGAGATCCTGGAAATTAATGTCTGAAGGGCAAATAATATTATTTCTAATTGACCCAACTTCTTGTTCATCTGAAGAGGCCAATAAACTAGAAGAAGAAATAGTTAATCGATCTCCTAATGCAACTATTTTAAAAATTCTTACGAAATCAGACTTATGGGATAAAATGAATTATCTCGAATATTTTCCAGACGCACTTCATACTGGAATCAATGTTGATTTGAAGAATATTCAAACGAAATTATCATCCTTTGTAGCTGATGATCATTGGGATGGGAGTTCTGATGTACTCATAGCCAATATTAGACATGCTGAAGCATTAAATTCTTCATTAACTAGTCTAAATAAAGCAGAAGAAGGCCTAAATAATAAAGTGAGTGGAGAATTTATAGCTTTTGAATTAAAGGAGGCCCTGAATAGTTTAGGAAGCATAACAGGGGAAGTTGTAGCTGATGACCTATTGTCAAGCGTATTCGGAAGGTTTTGTATAGGAAAATAGAGAAAATGGCAATGAGACCAATAATAAATAAATTTTGTAAACCTTTAGGCCTAATCATTGCGATCTCAACATTATCGTCGAATAACCTACTTTCTCAAGTTACTATTCATGTTCTTGGCATTGCACAAGACGCAGGAAGACCACAGGCCGGCTGTAAAAAAATATGTTGCGTTAATGATATGGGGGAGCTTCGCCCCCCCATAAAACGTACTTGTTTGGGTGTTACTCTTTCTGACAATAACTCTCTCCTAATAGAAGCAACCCCTGACTTAACATCTCAATGGAGTTTGCTGAGTAAACTAAATAATGATATTTCTCCAAACTCCATTTTAATAACCCACGCTCATGTGGGCCATTATACAGGACTAATAAATCTTGGAAGAGAAGCAATGAATACAAAAAAAATTGATGTTTTTAGTGGACCTAGATTTATAGACTTTATAAAGAATAATGGACCATGGGATCAACTTGTAAAGTTGAACAATATCAAATTAACAGGAATTAATGAAGATGAATCAATACAATTTTCTGAATTAAAAATCAGAGCGCTTAAAGTACCGCATCGTGATGAATATTCTGAAACTTATGGATATCTTTTTGAAGGAAAAATAAAGACATTACTTTTTATTCCTGACATCGATAAATGGTCAAAATGGGATATAAGTATTGATAGCCTTATCAGAAAAGTCGATTACGCACTTTTAGATGGAACCTTTTATGGTCAGTCTGAGCTTCCAAATAGAGACATGTCAGAAATACCTCATCCATTTGTTTCCGAAAGTATAGAGCAATGGGAGAAATGGGATGCATCGGAAAAAACCAAGGTCTACTTTATACATTTTAATCATAGCAATCCGTTAATAAATAGGCAAAGCAATGAGTTTATTAATGTCTTAAAAAAAGGGTTTCACATGGCTAAAACTGGCATGTCTTTTGAGCTATAAATCTTTAGTTTTTATTCAATGAAAAAAATATTTTCAACTCTAACCATAGCAGTTTTTAGCTTTCTAATAATTGGAACAACCACTCACCCATACCATGTATCATCTGCTGAATTATTTCTCTCGACAAAAACGAATGAATGGAATTTGAATAAAAAAGTTTTTACTGAAGACATCGAAAGAGCAATATCAGCAATCAATGATGAGAATATCAAACTAGATGTAATAAATGAGAAAAACCAATCGGTGTTGGAGCATTATGTAAATTCAAAAATTCAAATTTATAAGACTAACGGCAAACCAGTTGATTATAAAATCTTCCAATACACCTACAGTCCTGAGTCAATAAATATTGAATTAAAATTTAAATACCTTAAGAAATTTCAAATCCGTGATGAGTTCCTTTTTGATCTTTTTAAAGATCACAAAAACGTATATGCAATAAGAAAAGATCCAGAAAAAGGATTTAGTCAACACGAAGTAACAAAAGTCAACTCGACTATATTTACAGTGCTTTAAAAAATGGAATTAAAAAAATATTTAGTAATATTTTACCGTTAAATGCTTCAGATCAAAAAAAACGCTGTTATGACCAAGAAAATATTTACAATTTGCATCCTAATAATGACCGCTAATCTATTGGCCCAAAGTGTGCCATTTGAGCGAATTAATACGAGTAAATTTCGACAACTTGCTTATGAACTTCCCACTCCAAACGAATACCGCACGGCAAGCGGGGCGCCAGGTCATGCGTATTATCAGAATCAGGCGAATTATAATATGACGATCTCATTAAATGAGAAAGAACATAAGATTAATGGAAATGAGTGGATTACTTACATAAATAATAGCCCTGATGATTTACAATATTTATGGGTTCAACTAGATCAAAACATAAGAAAACCTGGTTCTATGACAGAGCTTATATCGAAAAGCTCTTTACCGAGCTCAATAACTCCAGCGGATGTATCAAAAAAATATATTGA
>CALKDS010000061.1 GCA_938084135.1 uncultured Flavobacteriales bacterium | reverse complement strand
TAACGATATGTCTTCAGATTTAATATTAGGGTTTTTGAAATACCCATAGTGAAGCATGTCGTTTTTTAATAGTTTCGAGTAAAGGTTTAACTCAAGATCATAACTGGATTTATCATATTTATCATTCGATTTTTTGAATCTGTAGGCCCTCCACCAATTAATTGGATTTATAAAATGATATAGATATTTCAAGAGTAATATTATTTATTAGGCGAATTTAATGCTTTAAATGTCATCATAATTATGATATCACTCTAATTATAAAATGTTGAATTATAAGCGATTAAGATTTTATTATTATTGATTTAGGCTCAATTAATAAAATTTAAATGCTTACATTAAAGAAATGGATTGTAACTGTGATAAATGTAATTGTGGCTCAAGTTGTTCTTGTGGTTCAGATTGTTCTTGCGCTTAGACTTCTTTAAGCTCAGGTTGTGATGGGATTTAATTTATAGCTATCCTTCTAGAAAATTGATTAGGACAGAGTAATACCGATCTGCAATAAACTTTGCCCCTAGTTCATTGTAATGTACGTCATCTGCAAGCATGGCATCACTAAAACCGGTAAACATATCTATCGCTATTACCTGGGATGTTGAAGTTGTTTTGTTTGAAGCAATTAATAATATGTCTTGATGAAGATCATTAATGTAGGTGGTAAGCTCTGTTGTCATGTCGTCTGAATGTGCAGGAGCCATCTGTTCTAATAAGATCGTTACCTCTGGATTTGATGCTTGCAATGCATCAATGATATATTTAATATCTTCAATTATGGCATTATAGGGCATGTTTAGTAGAGCGTCATTACCCCCTGGGGAGCTAAATAATACAACATCTGGAGCTCCTGTTTCTTCAAGCCAGCTTTCGATACCTATGGCAATGTCTTCTGCCGTGAACCCACCATTTCCTTGATGGTCGCCATCAAAAGATACATTATTAAAATCAGGATAATCGCTGTAATCAAATTCAGAGCCAATAAAATCAAATTGCCATCCATCTTGAACTATGTTTTTCCATAGATCATATCTAAAACTTACAAATTCGTCAGCTAACAAAGGGCCAGTGAAATTTGGTTTATTTCCCTCAACTCGAGAAGCCCCAAGCGACATAATCTTATTAATAGTTTCACTTTCAGGAGGAGTGCTTTTGTCGCAAGATGTGAGAATTATCAGAAAAGCAAGGAACAGATTTTTCATATCAGTTATCTAGGATTTATCTTAGTACGAATATATTATAACTGCAGAGAATAAATTTGTTTAGAGGTGAAGTTTACAATAGTTCAAATTGATAGAATTATAGAAATGGCTTGGGAGGATAGAACTCCATTTGAGGCTATTGAGTTTCAATTTGGCCTAAAGGAGAATGATGTTAGAAAAATAATGAGAGAAAACATGAAAGAGTCTTCTTTTAAGATGTGGAGAGAGAGAGTAAAGGGGAGGGCAACCAAGCACAGAGGAATAAGCCCTGCTGTTCGGTTTAAATCAAAGAATCAAAAAAACATTTAGTTTGGCTATTGAATTTTATCGAAAATGAATTGAATCACTTACAATGTGAAAAAATCAACTTTAATCATAAATAAATTATGAATTTTTAATAAAATATCTCTGCGAATTAATAAATTTCATTTTCTATTTAAGATAATTTAAAGCTATTCTTGTAGATGTAATAAAATCAATTTAATCTGAGTTATTATGACGTTGGGTCTATCCTTTATAATTATTCCTATTGGTTTATTTTTTTTCGCGCTTGAGTTTTACTACTTGTTCAAGACAAAATCAAAAATCACATTAGATCAAACTGCCTTAAATATCTCTTTGGGTTTTTTTGATCGATTGATCGGACTGTATCTCACAGAAAAAGGTCTTCTTCTTCTTAATAGTGCTTTAAATTATTCAATTATCGACGAATTTGCTTCCAATGCTTGGACTTTTGCATTAACATTCATAGCGGTAGACTTTATCTGGTATGTGTTTCATGTCATAGGTCATAGAATATCACTAGTATGGGGAATGCACTTAATACATCATCAAAGTGATGAGTACAACTTGAGCGTCAACTTTGCACTGAGTCCCTTAGGATTTACGGTAAGAACATTAATGTATTCAATTTTAATCTTGTTAGGTTTTCCAATTGAGTTCGTCATAATTTCTGTTTATTTAAATGCATTTTATCAATTTTATCTTCATACGGAATTCATATCTTCAATTCCGTTTCTCGAAAAGATATTTGTAATGCCAGACCATCATAAGGTTCATCATGGCAGTAATCCGGAATACTTAGATCGGAACTATGGTGGGGTATTTATCATTTGGGACAAGCTTTTTAACACATACGCTCCTCTTGATAAAAAACCAAGATATGGCCTAACAAACTCAATGCCTCATAAAGATTTTTTAAACATTCAATTATTTTTCTTTAAAAAACTAATTAATAATTTTAACGATTTTGGAATCAAAAGAGGGTTTAAGCTACTCTTTTTGGGTCCTGAGCACCAGACACCGGATATACCAACTACAATACCGGTTAAAGCAAACATAACCTTGACAAAGGTTATTACCGGTGTTATTATTTATGTTGTGAGTTATTTGTTTCTAGCTAGATCAGTAGAGTTTTCCAACATGATGTTAATTGCTCTGGTGAATATGGTAGCAATCTTCGTTGTAAATGGAATATCATTTAGTCAAATATTCAAACGGGGCCAGAAAAAATATCCGGTTTAGCTTTATTCAAACAACCGTTGGTGTTGGAAAACACAGTAGCGGTAAAAATCTTTAAAGGGCTCTCAATTCAAAATTACAAATAAGGGTTTTGCTTTTGACTCCGCTTATATCAAAAGGACCTGTAGCACCAAGGCCTGTATTCATTCTAAAATTATATCTTTTAGTAGTTTCTGACTCCATGCTTATGCGGTTATTTTTTCTGACAGATTTTATCAACAAGTACTTATTGTCCTGAAAATCAGTCCATCCTGTTGGAGCATAGAATTGAAGTTTCTTTCCAGCTTGCGGAAGTTCCATATTCAAAAGACGGTAATCAAATTCTCCGCCAGTCTGTTCAAAAATCATTTTATTCTGACCGCTTTCTGACCTGAATTCATATATTTCGTCGGGATCACTTGACCACGATCCAACTATGTTATTATTGGCTTCTAGAATCTCTTCAACTTTTTGTTTTATAATATCTCTATCTGGTGTGCTTCTATCCACAAAGTCTGATGAAGGCATTCTTTGATCATTTTCATCAATTTCATATTGAATCAAAGTCATTTCTTGTAAAAATATCAGATCTGTAATTGAATCAACAGAAAAAACTATATCTGTAGAAATGGATTCATTGAACCGAACATGAGAGGACCAACTTCCGTAAAATGATTCCTCGTTTAAATTATTTAGATTACTGTTGCATGAA
Organism: uncultured Flavobacteriales bacterium; assembly: GCA_938084135.1. Lineage (GTDB taxonomy): Bacteria > Bacteroidota > Bacteroidia > Flavobacteriales > Schleiferiaceae > TMED14. Next base: position 13,021 of record CALKDS010000061.1, on the reverse strand, counting down.
AAAATTGCAACGCAAAGCAAAGGAGAAAAGAAAAGTTTTTTCAAAATAAGTTTGTTAAAAATTATGTTGCGATATATCAAGTATCATACCTAAATTTGATATTGATTATATTTTATTATCGAATAGAGCACAAAAATTGATTAGATACGCATTCTTTGTTGTCGCTTTTTCTGCATTTCTCCTAAGAATTGTAGAACCGTCTATTCATCTTCTTCACCATCACCACGAAGAAAATATAGTTTGTAACGATTTCGATCTTCATTTTCATGAGGCTAAAGAATCATGTTCTTGGTCAGATGCAAGTTTATTGCTTTCCGATTTTAAAAATTATTTTTTAGAGCTAACACAAATAGTTTTTGAGGAAAAAGTATTTGAAGTATTCAATAACGAGTATTTTAAGGGTCTAAATACTCATCGTTATTTGAGAGGCCCTCCGGTTATTATTTAGGTTTTCTTACTATTGCTTTCCCAGGAATTGAAGTTTTTAAATAACGCTTCAATATCCGGAGTATTCTATTTTTAATAAGAATGCTTTGTGAAAGTTATTACTCAATTATTTAATAACGATAATTTCAAATTTTTTAAAGATGAAACATTTCATTTGGATGATGTTACTTCCAATATCCGTATTGGCTCAGGTAGATTCATCAAAAACATATTTTATAGAGTTGGGTGAAGCCTCGGTTGAAGGGATTTCACACAACCCTAATTTTTTCAGCACAAATATTCTTGCTGTCCCAACTAAGACACTTTCCGACCAGGGCCCTTCTGCCTTGAATAATCTAACTCGCCAATCTCCTAGTCTTCAGCTAATGAGTATTGGGGATCATACAATGAAACCCGTTATCCGAGGTCTCGGTGGATATCGAACTGTGACAGCCTATCAAGGCTGGAGGTATGATAACTTGCAAGGTGGCGCAGACCATGGACTTGATTTTCCTCTTCTGGGGATTGATCATATCGAAATTCTTCCAGGCCCTAATAGCTTGGCGTTAGGAACCGATGCGATGGGAGGGGTCCTTTACTTTTCAGATCTGCGACCTTTGGAGTCAGGAAACTCAAATGCCTTCAAATTATTTGGGGGTACAAAAGGGTCCCCTTTGAGTGGTCAATATGATTATGTGGGGTCAGGAAAAGGAATTTATTATGCTGGTGCTTATTTTGGACTAAATCCAGAATATATTGATGGAGATGGAGATACTGTTCATGGATCTCATAGTCGTACCGCATCAGTTAGAGTTCTTTCTGAGTTTAAATCTGGGGAGTCAAATCATAAACTCAAAACTTCTCTTGTCTCCAGAACTCTAGGAATGCCTGAAGGTGGTCATGATCATGATGATGAGCCAGGCGACGAGCCGGGTCATGATGAGGAAGAGCATGGTGATCAGCAGGTCAGAAATGCAAATATTTCATGGGAATCAGATAGAAAGTTCGGTAATTGGGTTTTAAGAAATATTACTGGTTTTCAGTCGGCTTCCCGCGCAGAGTTTGAAGAGCATCATGAAGATGAAGACGAGCCAGGAGATGAGCCTGGTGATGATGAAGAGGGGCCGCATATTGGATTTAATTTAATCAGTGCTACACAAACAACTTCAATACAAAAAGCTGTATCTGATAATGGTTTATTAACTCTTGGGGCTCAACAACAATTTAGATCTTTACAGAATAGAGCGGATGCTGAGGAGACAATATATCCAAATAAAAATCAGTTTCAGTCTGCTTTGTTTGCCCATATCAGTAATACCAAAGGAAAAAATAAGACATCTGCAGGTTTGAGAGGAGAGATTGGTGGCTTTTCAGGGGCGTCATTTCTTCTAAATTGGGTACATTCACTCAATAAAAATTTGGACATTCAATCTCGAATTTCTTATGGAACGAGGGGCCCACAACTCGAGGAGAGATTTGCATATGGAACGCATATCGGTGCAGGAAGATTTGAGGTTGGAGATTCCAATCTAACACCTGAAACACTCCTTAACGGTGAAGTCAACATTGGTTACAGTAGCAAGGTGTTTAATCTTCAGGTTGGTTCTTATTATCAATTTTATAATGATTTTATTCATACTAGTCCGAATGACGATAGCGGGGAATGGAGGTTTTATTATCTTCAAAAAGATGCTCTATTATATGGAGTTGAAGGCAGACTGGGTTGGAATCCAACTGATCGTATCCATTTTCATAGCGTGGCTTCACTCACAGTGGCGAACGACTTAGATGGTTTGGCATTACCTTTTATTGCGCCAGGTAGAGTATCTAGTCACTTATTATTTAAAATAATCCCTGAAAAGTTTCATGCAGAAATTCATTACGACTTTTATGCGGAGCAGAATAGACTTTCTCTAACAGAGGAGAGATTCCTTGAAGGTGCAACCCCATCTTACGGTTTATGGTCTGCAACGCTCACAGGAGAAATTTCCTCAAATTTTTCTTGGAATGTTGAAATTCTAAATGCCACAGATGTTGCTTATGCGCACCATCTTTCACTTGCTAGAGCATTAGACATAAATCAAGCTGGAAGGCAGATTAGAGCCGGATTGAGCTTAAAATTCTAATTTTATAATTAGAAAAACTGATATTTGTGTTAAGAGCCTTGCGAAAGCAAGGCTCTTTTCATTTTAAAATGATATTTCAATTAAACGGTTTAACCCTCTATATCTTTGAGTGTAAATAGTTCTTACGAATGAAAATTATATACATCGACGGACATTGTAATCTATGTAATAGTTTAATTAAATATCTATATCAAAGAAGACCGTATCTATTTAGTTATGGTAAGACCAGTCTTGATAATAACCTAGATTATGTTATTTACAGTCGAGATGGAGAGATATTTAAGGCTGAAAAAGCTGTTTTAATGATTTGGAGAGACATGGGAGGAGTACAAAAAAAAATTTCTCATATTTTGAGCTTAATTCCGAACATTATTTTAAGAAAGTTTTATTTTTTCATTTCTCGTAATCGTTACAAAATATTTGGTAAAAAAAACATTTGTGAGATAAGTGATGATATTCCAAAAGATCAACAGGTACCGGATTTATAGCATTTTTCTTAAAACTCCTAAACTTTAACAAAAATTACTCTTTTACGATTTTTATCGCATTTTCTTGAATTCTAAAAATATAGAGTCCTGATTTCAAATTACTTAAATTAAGACTTTCTGAACTTAATTTCCCTTTGTGCACTAATTTTCCAAAGTCAGTATATATTTTATATTCCTCTCCAAGATAATCGTTAAAATGGATTTTAATATCCTCCTTAAAAGGATTCGGAAATATCGCTAAATCAGCAGGGTAAGAGGTTATCTCATTTTCGCTAGTACTGTTACACCCAATTCGTCCGTTAAGATCAAATTTGGATACGAAATTCCAAATTTCATTAGTTGAATTAATATCCATATTTCCAAAGGATCCCGGCCAGTCATGGTCACCACCAAGCACTTTAAGGTGCTCAACATAAATACAGCCATTAGAATTTTCCCATGAGTGCCGCTCAACGGTGCTTCCATCAGAAGGGTCAATGTTAGGTAATTGCGTAATTAACGGAGTTGTATCACAAACATTGTTATTTGCCCAATAATTATGAACGTCGTTGGCCGAGATATAGTATTGAATTCCTCCGAAAGAAAGCCCATTATATTGGTCATTTGTTCCAATAATAGTCATAACTCCTGTTGGTTTCACGGGTGAGCAATTATTTATTTGATTGGTTTGCATAGTTCGGGCTACAGCAGCGATTGCGGCAATTTTATGATTGAGCCTACAGCCAATCTCATAAGCAAACTCTCCACCAAGAGAATATCCGCATGCATAAATTCGGTTTGAATCAATTGGGTAATCTCCAGAAACAGTGTCAATAAGAGCACTTATAAAGTATATGTCATCGATTGTTGATGGGTCTTTATGCAGCCAATTTTTTGAGCCACCGTCATTGGGGTCAGGCAAGGCCTGGGGGTATAATGCAATAAAATTTGCTGTGTCAGCGAGAGCACTCATGTCTGAAAGGGCAATCTGATCTTGTCTAGTTCCGTTTCCTGCATGGAAATTAAAAACTAAGGGAACATCTGTCAATGTACTTACACTACTCGGAACATAAATACTGTAAACTCTTGTTTGACCGGCATATTGAATTGAACGTGTTAAATAGTTTTGACCTTTTAAATTTGAAATACAACAAATTAGTATGCTTAAAGTCAGGAAAAATCTGAGTCTCATAATAATAAAATTAAGCTAATGGATAAAAATTAATCTGATTCAGAACAAAAGATTAAGAAATAAGTAATAGAAACTCTATGAACGATAATGATCTGAGCCGAAGGCCTCACCAGTTCCTGTTTGGCAAAACTGCCTTAAGCTCTCGAGGTATTTCCCTGAGCTAAAATTCATCCCTGCATAAGAGTCATCCATTTCAGTGAAACCCTCATAGGTATAACGAACACGTGTTTTATCCTCGTTACGATCTAGATCATATTTAGATACATGACCAACATTGTCCCAGGGGGATTCAATACACTCCATGTGAATTGATTTTCCTTCTATAAATTCCACTATTTTAAATTTAAAAGACGCTAGATTAACAAATTCAAAGGTTATTACGCTATTTAATTTAACCTCTCCATTGACTATTGAAGTATACCATTTTGATAGATCATTTGCATCGGATAAAGCTTTAAATACTTTTTCTACCGGAGCATTAATATGGAATAAATGTTTAATTAAAGGCATAGTTTTTTATAATATTAAATTTGGAACAAATATATCTGAGATAGATGCAATTTGCAATTGGTTGGTTAAATATGATATCATCTTTTTCTAGCGATTTATCATTCAAACTCTTGATCTCGTTTATTTACCGTCGTTACAGTAATTGCAAAGAGTATATAATTCTAAACTATTTGAGTTAAATATTTCTTGAAAAAGTGATGACCGCCGACTCTCTATTCCAAAATAATAATAATCTTCTATGCTCTATTAACTGGAAAGAAACATCCCAGCCTTGCTCACCATATTGATTCATTAAAGCCTCCATTTTTTTTATTGGGAGGCTGCTAGACCCCAGAAATATTGTTCCAAGCGCTCCCTCTGTAACTACTTCAATTTTAAATTCTTTTCTCATTTATTAATCTGTATTTGATTCTTTTTCTATGCTTCAGTTTAATCGGGAACATACCCAGAGACTCCGCCATCATTATCTTGAAACATTGAGCGTAGCATATTGACCTGTGGCTTTGATATTATTGGAGCAAAATAGTTATTAAATAAAGTGTAACCCAGTGGGTTGTTTTCAAGTATTCCCTGAGGTGTTCTCATAAGATCATTCCACTCGGGCGCAAGTGAACCATTTTCCCAAAATTCAGTCCCGAACTCCCACATGCCAAAAGTTAATAAGTATTGGTACTCTTTTAAAAGCAGAGGCCAACTATCTGTTGAATTAAAATTCCCATAATCCGGATTGAACATATTGCTATCAATAGCTTGCTTCATGGCAAGAAACAATGCAGTTTGACTAATATCATCATCTTCAGAATTGGTATTTAAATTATAAAAAGATCCATCTACAGCACCTCTAGCTCCTGTCATATGGAGAGTATGCAATGTATGTTCTAAAACTTCGTTTATGTCGTCATCCCCTGTGTTTGGACTATCCACATTTTTATACCAAATCATGTCATCAAGAACCATAGAGTTTTCTAGTCCTACTAGACCCTGGTATTGAATTCTTCCTTGGTCCGTAAGTGGATTTGGGGTGTACGAATCTCCTCCTCCGTAGGCTATTCTCTGGCCTGATTTTAGACCTTGATGAAACCCAATCTCTCCTCTTAGTATTCGAATCATATTTTTTTGGGCATTTGTATCAATGCCGGAGCCATTTTTATCTATGAGTAGCTTAAACAGTTGGGCAGTTTTTCTTACCCATTCATCTGGAACAGGATTTTGACCCCCAACTTCGCCCGCTGCGAGTAATCTAATTCCGTATACATCAAGATACCGGTCGAACCATGCTGAAATAGAATTACTATTGGTGAGCTTTCCGCTCGAGTAATAATTTGTGTTTTCTGCATATTCAGGACCGTTGCAGCTAAATGAAAAGAGCAATAATATAAACAGGGCTAAATTTTTCATTCACTGAAATTAATCGATCTAAGATCGGAATCATATTTAAAATTAGAATTTTGTTTAACCCCCAACCATTGCCCCTGCTGCAGAGGATTCGGTATTTTGTTTTTGCCACATTAAAAAAATTGCACACATTAGAAGAGGGAAATTTTCAGTTTCCAAGAATTCCAAGTGGATTTCTGGTTTCCATTTCTTTAAACCATAGTGAATATTTAAAGTAGGTTTTTCCTTGACGTTATTTAGACTGTATTTCTTATCTGCCTTTAGCCAGCCTTTTGAATTTTCGGATTTAAGCCAGTATTCAGTAACACTAGCATCATTTTCATCCTTGAAATATAAAATATGACCCTTTTTCCAATTCCATTTAATTTCACCAATTTTTAATCCATCTCTAGTTACTTGAAAAGAGGTTCCCCAGAAATTACTTTTTTTTATCTCGTAATGAACTTCATTGTGAGAAAATTTTATTTGGGATGAAAACCATTTGGGTTTTAATCCAGATAGTATGACTTTATCATCATGCACTATTTCAAATTTATCTTTGCTTTTAGAAGTAATAAATTTCATGAAAAGAATTTTAGAACTGTTTATCCTGTTTACTATTCTCTAAAATAGCGGTTTTAATTCATAACACGATATTTTATCGTTGATATTATCTTCGAAATATGAAAAAAATTATTGTTATTTTCCTACTACTCAATTTCAACTTTATCTTTTCTCAAACCATCTCTATTCAACCTCCTCGGGATTATTTAACCGATCCTTTTGGTGAAATAGTTAAGGGAACTGAGAAACAAAAGATACTCGCTGTAATTGACCGATTTATGGAGGCAGTAAACTCACAGGAAAAAAGCATTTTTGATAAAATACTTTACAAAGGAATCAACAGAATTGTCACAAATGTTGAAAAGGATGGTTCCGTGTCAACTTTAATATTTGATAACGATAGTTCTATAGCTCGGATAATAGGCAATACTGGTGAAAGAAGATTCAGAGAGAGATATTGGGATGCTAAAGTTATTACGGAAGGCAATATAGCATCAGTGTGGGCGCCTTATGATTTTTATATCGATGGCAGCTTTTCTCACTGCGGTGTAGACCTCTTTTATTTGGTTAAATCAAATCGAATATGGAAAATTGCACATTTTGGATACACTCGAAACAAAATATGTGATTAATAGATAAGATTGAATTACTTAAGGTCTATTAATTCCCCATTCTCATATTTCATATGAACTAATAGCTCTCCTGTTTGAGAGTATTCCTTGTAAATGCCTTGAGCTCTTCCATCGCGCAGATAAGCTTCTTGTCTCAGCTGACCAGATGCAAAGTATGCCATTTCAACTCCATCTTGTTTTCCATTTTTCCAATTGCCTTCATATTTCAATTGTCCTGATTCAAAATACCATTTACCTGAACCATTTTTTTTGCCATTTTTATAAAAAACTTCACTTTTCACCTTACCTGATGGGTAATAAGATAAATTTATTCCATCTTTTTTACTAATGGGTTTCGCGGATGTTTTGGCTATTGATTCCACCGGAGTGATTTCAGAGTAAATTGAGTCCCTTTGTGATCTTCTACGACGTTTTCGAGATGGCTTTGTTTCTTTTTCAGTAGTAACTTTTGCTTCATCTAAATCCTTGCTTTCTGATTCATCAGAACCACAGGAGGATATGATTAAAACAAGAATAGCTAGTGGAAGGGTAAATTTCATCATTTGGATATTTTCATTAAAATTAATTCATTGTTCTTAATTAGAATTCAAAAAAAATATAAAATTTCACTGTTATCTTCTTTTAGAATCCATTTTTGTTTGTAATAATGTCAATACTTTGGGATTCAATAGTTCTATTATCCTCACAATCAAAGCAGTTGTCAGAAAATCCATCCATTAAACTTTTATTTTGATAAAACCCAGATGATGATTTCCAATTTTTACAATGATTGCATATTTTTTCGGTTAAGTTGCCGTCGCTGTCAAACCTTCTTTTTTTAAAGTACTGATTTTTCTTAAAACTTCTCATTTGTATCAAGTTTTATCTTCTATTCGAACTAAATTCCTTCATAGTTGTTTAAAAGGTGTCTTGGAGTTTATGTTTGATTTCAACTGTATCTATGAAAGTTCTTAATTTTATAAAAAAATACGAGTTCCCTATTCTCTTAGTTGTAAGCATTACCATGCATTTTACCGGCTATTCAAAACTAGCTACACCGTTATTTTTAATTGCTCTTATTTCGATTACCATGAGAGAATATATGAAAAGACGCAAGAGATAGTTGTTCATGTTTTTAATCATAGATAAATAAATGGGACTTTACAATATTTCATATAAAGATAAAGAGAGGGATGAACTGATTGATGCTGAAGTTGGATCTCAACATTCATTAATAAGTAAAATAAGATTAGGGGGGATAGGTTCCAGGCGTATGATCATAGAAAATATGAGCGTGAACATGAGTCATTTAAAGTCAAGGGTTGCGGATTTACAGTATGGAAGTATTGAATTACGTCCTCTGGGTATTATTGTGCACGTTAACATAGGACTTGATGTATTTGCATGGACGATTCCATTTTACAGATTGAGCATCTATAATGGTGATTTTTTCACTATTCATGGAAATGGAGATTACTTACAGTTCAACAAGGAGAAAAGCTGGTTGGAAAACAATGTATTTATAAAAAAAATGTTAAGATTAAAGCTAAATTTTTCTCAATCTCAAGCTATCTCGTAAATCTCTTTATTAGTAATTAACGCTTTAAACCAAAATTTTTATTGAATAGCTATTGCTATAACCTCTAAATAATCTGGACCTCCTTCAACTGCACCGTTTTGGTAACCTTTTATAAAACATCCTTCTATCATAACAATGGGCTCGTTGACAAATTGATCTAGATCATAGATATCACTTCTTAACGCATAGTCTTCAATTATATGTGTTCCGTACATATAACTGGTGACACCCTGCTTTTGAATCTGACCTGTAACCGAAATGCAATTTGGAGTTGCTTCCCCCCATTTAGTGCATGCGGTTCCAAGAAAGGACAAAGAAATAATAATAAGAGATAGCTTAAAATGTTTCATTATGATATGGTTAGACAAATGCCATGCCATGGGTTGGCTTTTGAATAAAACATTTAAAGTTCTTACTCAAAAACTATTTTCTTATTGGATGTTTTATCATTGTTTTCCAAACTTAATATGTAAATACCTTTCGAGACATTTGTTTTGTTTATTTCAAAAGTTCTCTTTCCGTTTTCACTATTTAAATTTTGATCAAGGACCATTTTCCCGTTGAGATCTGTAAGAGTTATTTTGGCGTCATCTGCAAGGTCAAAATTGACCTTTAAAAATACTCTGTCTGAGGAGGGGTTAGGGAACACTTCAAAGTTTAATGAATTGTCTACCTCTTCAATGTCCACTGAGCTGAATAAGTCTGCTCCATTGGTGTTTAAAACATGACCATTACTAGGATCAATTAATAGCACTATAGCTCTAAGTCTTGTTGGATCAATTCCTGTGGGAACAGTCCAGGGATCAAATGAGTGCCCATAAGTGCTTCCAGCAATTATACTCGATGGAAGGGCGCTTGTGTCTCCATAAAAAGAGGGGATGATATTTCGGGCGACATGTCGGTGATACATGAGAGAGGGGGGGACAGGTTGGCCTGCAGTGGTGAAATCTACTCCGCTTGTAGCAAGTGGGCCATTAGCTCCTCCGTTGTATGCGTTTATTTGGCAGTAGCGCCAATCTGTTGGATTATGAACACTGTCTTCGGTAATGACTAATGCTAGATTAAGGTTTGATTCGTTCGCAGCAAATTTTAATGCTGTTGAAACGGTGACTTCGGGTAGTCCATTGCTCCCTAGTCCGTAAAGAGGAAAAACATCAATATCAGCCGCTCCATAGTCATTTTTGATCGTGTCGAAATGTCCTACTGCTGATCCAATGGAATTTCCATAGTTAGCTGCGAATTTCCTATCCACGAGATTTCCTGGCCATCCACCGACATTGACAAAATCATTTGCCCCCATGCACATGCCCGAGTAATATGCATGAAACATTGCATCATCAAATGCACCAGTTCCCATATTGCCATGGACACTGACAAACTCTATGCTATCTGATGCAGTAGTATTCATCACTTCATCAAGTCTTACAATTCCTCTTGGACTCCACCAGCCGAATGCATTTGCAGCAATTGTCTGATCTTCAAATAATACTTTTTTCTTGGGTATGAATGTTACAGATCTCAAAATATGATTTAGCGAGTTATTAAAAATATTAACATCTCCGTTAGTATTTGCCGATACTCTGATATTATATGTTTTTAGAGTGGGGGTCTCGATTGCTTCCGAGTGCGTAAACGTGTATGATTCAAGAGGATTTAGATCGACATGAAAGATTTCAGAATGATTTGAAGATTCTTCACTCCAAACGATCTCAAAAGAGGAAATTTTGTTGCTTCCAACATTAATGACCTCCCCGGATATTTGGGTGCTTCCAAGAACATCGTGAGATGGGATTAATAGCTTTGATATTTTTAAATCTACTTGAGCCGTCAATAAAATGGGTAAAAAGAGTAGGGGAAGTAAAATTTTTTTCATGTGTGTTTCTGTTTTGATCTTTTATCTAATGTGACAGCAATTACAACAACTGTCGTGTACCTAAAGATAGCCTGTTTCTAGTTTTTTTTTTTGTCCAAAAAGTTTATTTAATTAGTATATATCGCAATACAAACTGAATTGTTTTGCAATTTTTCATAATATTTAATTTTTTTCCTTAAAAAATTAAATATTTTGGCCCCCTAATGACATGTCAATTTCATTAATTGCATCCTATTGGTTTGAATTTTTAGCAACTACGGAGTGCTCAAGATTGAATATTTGATCTTCGGGAAGAGTTCGATCTACGGGGGAAAAATATAATGGATTTAGATCAGATAACGTTTTGTTTGCCATTATCATAAAACCATTTTCAGATAGTATTTTTTCAATTTCTTCATCGTTGTAAAATGAAATCCAAGGTTCTCCAACTTTCGCACTTCCTTTTTTTATCAAAGACACTTTTTTTTCAGGATTCAAATAACCTTTTCCAAAACAAGCCTTAGGATTTTCATTAATCAGATCACTTACATAGGAGATGTAGAAAATAGCATTTGTTTTTTTCGAGAGATCAGAAAGCTCTTTTATTGTTGAACATATCGCTTTTTTAGTGACATACTGAGACACGCCTTCAAGCGTGAAAACAGTCGATTTACTCTGATCATAACCTGATTCGATAAGTCGATCTTTCAAAGATTGATCATTAAAGTCAATATCTACATAAATTATGTTTTCTGAAGCAGATAACTTTTCGGGTAGCTTAGATCGTTTTCTGAGTTGAACTTCTTGCTGATCAACTTCGAATATTTTTATTGAAGCTGAAAGCTTTAATCGATGAGCTCTGGTGTCATACCCAGCCCCTAGAATAACATATTGCTCTATGCCATTAGATGCGGATTCTTCAATAAGATCATCTATAAATCTAGTCCTTGAAACTAAATGCTCGTGAAAACCAGGCACGAGTTTTTTAGTCATCCAAACGAGAGTATTGTGCCCTAAAAATTTAAGAAAACCTGAACCAAGAGTAAATTTCTCAGCATAAGGGTCATTTATAACTCGTTTTGCAGGTTTAGCAAGTGTTTCGATCATACGCTGTTTTGCTACACCTTGAGCGGTACCGTCTTTATTAAAGGATAACTTGGCTATGTCAGTGCTTACTCCCAAAATATTTGATGCTATATCTATGATTTTCGATTTTTAAAAATAAAGCTTTTTTGATTAACGAGTAGATGCCATAATTTAATTGAAGGATATGCTATTTGTCTATCTTAGAAAAGTGAAAAAAATTATGAACGCTGAAATAATAGAGGAGTTAAAGTATTTATCGAATTGGATGATATACAATGATGCACTGCATATAAATCTCGAATTTAAAGATTTTCAAGACTGCATAAAAGCCATAAATAGAATTGCTATAGAATGCGAAAGGTTAAATCATCATCCGGAGTGGACAAATTCATATAACACTCTTGCGATACGGCTTACCACTCATGATAAAGGTGGGGTAACATCATTAGATTTGGAATTAGCGAGCGCAATTAATAAAATATATAATGAATTTAAAAGTGAGTAGGGCAGTATTTGCCAGAGATAAAAAGATTTGGCCCGAAAAAAAACCTAAACTCTATTTCCACAGAGTTTAGGTTTTTTACTTAGGAATAAAATAATGAGAAAATAATCTCACTAATTTGTGTTTCCTTTAATCACCGGGATTCGCTCAATCCTTTAATGACGGATACTCCAGCTCCAAAAACATTATTATTACCATATTTGGATTTTCCTTGCATTGCCCACTGCCTATCTGTTTCAGCTTGATATAATTTCAGAACAGCAGGTTGAGACATTAACTTTTTGGTCCTCACATCATATTCTGCTGCTTCAAATAAACCTTTGGATTTTGCAACTGCAGCTTTTGCTAAAGCTGTCTGCTCAGCTTCTTTTTTCTTTGCTAACTCATTTCTACCTAATTGCACTGCTGTTTCTTCGGCTAAGTTTGCAACCGCTTCTGGGATGTCAACATCGGTCATCTGTAATCTTTTAAATTCGACAAAGAACTCAGGGAGCTCAAGAGCTATAATTTCAGCCAATTTTGCTTCAGCTTCTGCTCTTTTTGAAATATTCAATTCAATCGCTGAATATTGAGGAACAACCTCTTTTCCCGCTGATTTCAAAGTTTTCAAAATTTTGATATCAACATCCGTTATTTTGGTGTGCAGAGAATTAACCCTGTCCGGATTCAAATTATAATCCAATGATAATTCAACAACTGTTGACATATTATTTTTATCATTGAATTCAAACC
>CALKDS010000060.1 GCA_938084135.1 uncultured Flavobacteriales bacterium | reverse complement strand
ATTATAAGTTCATGAAATTCATGTTTCTTTTATTTAAAAACGACCCTATCTATTCCTAATCATTCCAATCAATTTCACCTATCATAAATATATCGTACCTTTAATGTTCTAAACTATTACACTGATGAGAGAATTATTATTCGCTTTTTTACTACTAGGTCACCTTTCTTCTTACGGACAAGAAAAAACACCTAAATTCTTAGAAAACGTATATGAGAACATGTATAAAGTCATGTCCAATGGAGAGGTTACTAAACCTGATTTGGTCTATACTCAAGATAAGAATGAAGTCGCTAGCTATTTCCCTAGTAAAGATAAATTAGTTATTTCTGAAAAGTTCGTTAATCTCGCTAGAAAATTCGGTGCAGATTCCAGTAATGTTATCGCGCAAATTATTGGGCACGAATTAACTCATATTCTAATCCAACAAAACAGTTCAATAAAAGAGGTGGGAACTGGATACGCTTCCAAAGGATACAGCAAAAGCATAAAAAAATTCAATAAAACATTGATCGATAGTGTTTATGAAAGACAAGCAGATGAATTAGCTTGCTTTACTGCTCATATTGCCGGTTACAAAACGACACATATTGCACCGGCCATATTAGATTCTATTTATAGACAATATAATTTAAAAGATAGGCATTTAAAACGTTACCCTACCCTTTATGAGCGCAAATTAATTGCTCAAACGAGTGCTGATAAAATGTCTATTCTTAATGATTTTTTTGAGAATGCCATAATAGCAACTCTAGTTGGTAAATATGACATGGCAATTGGATGGTATGAAACAATTATAGCCAATAAATACACGGGTAAAGAGATCTATAACAATTTAGGATCGGCTTATCTATTAAAAGCAATATCGAACTTAGACTCAACTGAAAACCCTTATGTTTTTCCTGTAGAAATTGAAACTAATACTAATCTGAGCAGCACAAGGGCTGGATTCATCGATACGGAGCAATTACTAAAACAAGCAAAATCAAATTTTGAATTTGCAATTAACAGATCAAAAAACTACTACCCTGCCTATTTAAATCTTGCAATCACACAATTTCTTTTAGGAGAAACTGAGGAGCTTAAAATGACAATGTTCAAACTCAGCAAAAGCTCTAATTATTCAGAAGAGGTGAAAATATTGGAAGCGATACAACTACATAAAAATGGAGCTATTCGAAAATCAAAAAAAATATTTAAATTATTACCCAACAATAACCTCGCACAGCTCAACTTTTCTCAACTTTTCAATAATAAGAAAGCTGAAAAAACAATCAATCCAAGTCCATTAATGGAATCTCTGAAAGGGCTTGAACCTCCAGAAGAGATTCAAAGGTTATTTTTAAGTGAAGAAGCAAAAAAATCAGATACGCTAAAGGGTTATATAAAAAATGGTAACAATTTCAAAAGACTTATTGTTGATCAAGAAAGCTACAAAAGCGAATGGTGGATTTACTACAAACAGCGCGATCAATTCAAGTATTATGAACTTAAAGACATCTCTAAATACATTCATTTAAATAAGGAAGATGAAAAAAACTTTGACAAAACATATAAGTTTACAAATAGAGAATATAAGCTCTATACAAATAAGTTGATTACTTTAGAAAACGGGAAAATATCTCGAATATTAATAATAGAAGGAATATAAAATATGAAAACACTTTTAATTACCGCATCACTAATTGCGTTTACATCATTTGGACAAGGTCTAAAGATGGATTCAGTAGCATACGCTGAACTTGACAAATGGGAAGCAGAGTCCTTTGGTTACGCAACAAGCAACCTCCCAGCTAGAATTTCATATCGAAAGTATACGCCTTATGTCGGGTATCAAGGTGATGTCTCAACTTGCGTTGGATGGGCAGTAGCCTATGGTCAATTGACAACACAACAGAATTTAAAGATGGGTATAACAAACCTTAATCAGAGGTCATGGAGAGCTATGGATCCTGATTTTGTTTATGCTTTTATTAGAAATCTTAATGATAAATGGTGTCAGGAAGGAACCTTTATGGTGGACGCAATGGACGTTTTAAGCACCTATGGATGTAAACCTTCTGTTTGGGAACCTTGGCTAGAATGCAACGCCTCTTCCTCTGAATTGGCCGAAAAATTCACTTTAGCCACAGCGGCTCCATATCGAATTGGAGAATGGTATGGAATGAATACAGAAACTAATTCAGTTAATACAATTAAAGAAGCTTTAAACGCAGAATACATTGTTTCGGTTGGAATGAATCTAACGGAGTCCTTTACGTCAGGAAGCACTGTTGCGTCAGGTAAGTGGTCTCCAAAGGGAGCTGAAAGCTATGTTGGTGGACACGCAATGTGCGTGGTAGGTTACGATGATTACAAATATGGTGGGGCGTTTGAAATTTTAAATAGTTACGGAGCAAAATTTGGAGATCATGGATATGTTTGGGTGTCTTATAAAGATTTTGAAAAGCATATAGATAACGCGTTCATATTTGATACTCCTGGATTTTCTAAGGGAGGTTGTATGTATGGAGATTGCAAAAACTCTTTCTCAATATACAAAACCAAAGATGGAGGTTTCTATGAGGGAATGGTGAAAAATGGCTACCCAATCGCTTACGGTATGTATCAATACACTGACGGGAGCATGTATGTCGGTGGCTGGAAAGCTGGTAGAAAAAATGGGTATGGCTTAATTTATGACACCAAATCTAGTGCATATTATAATGTTTCATTTCAAAATGACGTACTGATAAATAGTTCTGTAATTCAAGGATTTGCTTCGGCAGAAGATGCTGAAAATATTATTGAGGTATATAACCAATTGAGCACTAGAGTTCCAGGTGAAATATTCAATGAGGATTCTGATGAGTATGAAGAATTCATGAACAATTATGAGACTCCTATTGAAGCTGTCAAGCCAGATTTGGATTAAACTGCTCCAAAGCAGGAAGGTAATATAGCTCCAGTTAATGATGGTAAATCGAAAAAAAAAAAGCTAATAATAGTAATCTCTAACAGGAAAAATCTATCAGAAAAGGCATACTATAAAATAGACTAACATGAAGTATCTAATTCTACTTTTATTAATTACAAACTTCATTGTTCTGAATGCTCAATCTGAACGATTAGCTTTAGTTATAGGCAATTCAAGTTATGAAAAAATAAAGGCGCTTGAAAACCCAGTTAACGATGCGAACCTTATTAAAAGTTCTCTGGAGAAAGTTGGTTTTAAAGTTATCTTAGTTCAAGATGCTTCTAAAAGGGAAATGGAAAATGCCATTAAAACTTTTGGCGAATCTATGACTTCATCTGACTCTTCTTATAATGTTGGAATTTTTTTCTTTGCAGGTCATGGAATACAGCATAAAAACACAAACTATTTAATCCCTATAAATGCTGTTGTTGAAAATGAATTCGATATTGAAGACAACTGCGTAAATATTCAGAAATTAAATAGATACTTCCATTTAGATAATTCCAATTTACTCATTTCTATATTAGATGCATGTAGGAATGCTCCTTTTGGGTCTGGAAGAGGTGTTGGAAGTGGCAATGGACTTGCTAAAATGGAGGTGATTTCTGGATCTCTAATGGCATACTCCACACAGCCAGGAAATACAGCAGATGATGGTGATGGTCTTAAAAATAGTATCTATTCTGAAGAATTAGCGAAGCAGATTCTCGTTCCGGATCAAACAATAGAAGAAGTTTTTAAAAACGTAAGAACTGAAGTTGAAAAAAGAACTGATTACAAACAAAGTCCAAGAGAGGAATCTGCACTTAGGGGAGGTAAATTTTATTTTATCAAGGGAGACTTTTCTGATTTACTAGATGATATAGATGATTTAATAGACACAGAAGAATATAACACTGCATTAGAAAAATCACTTCATATATTGACGCTAGATCCTAATAATAATGAAGCCCTCTGTAAAAAAGGAGAAATTAAATATAATTTACAAGGTGCTGATTACGATGGTTCTGATTTTACAAAAGCCATCACCTTATATCCAAATGACCCAGAAGTTTATATTTATAGAGGTAAATATCATACTGCTTTAAAAAAGTATGATGAAGCATTTTTAGATTATAACAAAGCGATAGAGTTAGATGTAAAACCCTCTATAGCCTTCTCAAGAAGAGGAATTCTTTACGCAAAAACAGGTGATTTAGCATTGGCCCTTAAAGACCATACCACTGCAATTGATTTAGATCCTGAAAATCCAATTCAATATTTGCAAAGAGCTATTTTTTATGAAGAATATAAAGAAGAATACAATTTAGCATTAATTGACTATTCAAAGGCCATTGAGTTAGAACCAAAAGACATTGATTTTTTGTATAAAAGAGGGCGTTTATACTTTCACTATTTAAATGATAACAAAGCAGCATTAAAGGATTTAAACAGAATCTTAGAAATTGACTCAACAGATATTATTAGTGTAATTAACTTAATGGGCTTTATTTACGCTGACCAAAATGAATTCGAACGCTCGATTCTTGAATACGAAAAAGGAATCGCATTGAAAGAAACAGACCCAAAAGGTGCAGCGTACTGCTATAGAAATAGAGCAAAACAATATATTCGTTTAGAACAATATGATAAGGCCCTTGCAGACTATACCAGCGCAATTGATTTAGACCCTGAA
>CALKDS010000059.1 GCA_938084135.1 uncultured Flavobacteriales bacterium | reverse complement strand
ACTATTGGATTTTATATTATTAAGTATTTAGTTGAGCTTTTTTACTCATTTTCACCTCTGGAGTATATAAAAAATTCCAAATGGGAAAGTGGTCTAATTGTTTATATGACGGTTAATATTCTATGCATAAATATTTTTAATATTGAAATAATATCCTCTGCTGGAAATTATCTCGGTCTCAAACAATTAGACCAATTTATGATGCTATTTATTCAAGGATACTTTTTAGTTTTTGTGGCTTTAGAAATGGGAAAAGCCAGTAGACTTTTACCATTTCTAAAATTAAGCCCACCAGCTCTTTTAGTCTCTAGTTTTCTCATTATCACTTCTTTAGGCTCGTTATTTTTATTGATGCCAGAAATGACAAAAAGCGGAGTTGGAATGAGCATTTATGAAGCTTCATTTACGAGTGTTTCTGCAGTTAGTGTCACAGGGTTAAATATTATCAATGTTGCAGACTTTTTAAGCTTTAAAGGGAAAATTGTGGTGATGATTCTAATTCAGTTAGGAGGTTTAAATTTCATTGCTTTTGCTAGCATTTTCGCCCTTTTAGCAAATTCGAGAATCGGAACTCGGTATAAAAGTCTCATTCAGGTGGAATATAGCTCAGACTCACTTGAATCATCCGCAATCCTGATCCGACAAATATTTAAGTTCTCAATTATATTCGAAATTGCTGCGACTGTTTTATTGTTTTTTTCATGGGGAGATTATGAATTTGAGCAAATAGGTGACAAAATTTTCTTTAGTATTTTTCATGCAATATCAGCATTTAATAACGCTGGATTTACGTTATTTCCGGAAGGCTTGGCACACCCTTTAATTAGTCAGAATTTTTCATTTATATCAATAATGGCTGCGACTATTGTCTTGGGTGGTCTTGGATTTGGAACAATCCATGACTTATTCTCCTATCGTGCTGTTCTAATGCGCAGAAAAAATCCATGGAAACATTTAAAAGTCAATTCAAAAATCTCTTTTTACTCGACGATAGTTCTGATCTTCCTAGGATCTTTATTTTATGGATTATTAGAAAATAAAGAAATACTCGATGGATTGAAACTTGGGAGCCAGTCATTCTTATCCTTTATTCAAATAACAATAGGAAGAACTGCAGGATTTAACATAATAGAAATAGGAGACCTAGCTCTCCCAACCCTGCTTACTTTGATTATTCTCATGTTTATAGGCGGGGCGTCAGGTTCAACAGCAGGAGGTATCAAAACATCAACTTTTACCTTAGTTTTAATGAATGCGATATCAACAATTAGAGGAAGAAAACGGGTAGAGCTATTTAAGCATACAATTCCTGTTGAAATGTTAAATCTAGCGCTGAGCGTTTTTCTCTTCACTTTAGGTGGAGTTTTATTAGGAATATTCTTACTAACAATTACTGATGGACATTTGGGACTAATTAGGATAGTATTTGAACAAGTGTCTGCATTCTGTACAGTTGGATTATCCATGGGCATAACCTCAGAGTTGAGCTCGGCTGGCAAAGTAATTCTAATGATATCAATGCTAATTGGTCGAATTGGTACTGTAACTTTGGCTTTTGCTTTAACGAGAAGAAAAAAAGAATCTCATGATTATAAATACCCAAAAGCTCAAGTTCAAGTTGGTTAGAATTTGTTGCCAATGAAAATTGTAAAACCATATCATAAAGAAGGATCTAAAAAAGAGCAAGTTGCAGAAATGTTTGACTCCATTTCTGAACGATATGATTTCCTAAATCGCTTTTTATCGCTTGGGATTGATATTAATTGGAGAAGACAGACTGTCAATTTTTTAAAAAAAACTGATGCAACTTCGATTCTTGACGTAGCCACTGGAACAGCAGATTTAGCAATTTCGATAAATAAAGGAATTCCAAATTCCCAAGTTACGGGCATTGATATTTCCTCGGGGATGATTAAAATTGGAAGGCAAAAAATAACCCACCGTAAATTAAACTCAAGTGTGAATCTAATTATTGGAGATGGAGAGAATTTACCCTTTGAGGATGACTCATTTGATGCGGTAACTGTAGCCTTTGGCGTTAGAAATTTTGAGGATTTAGAAAAAGGGTTATCAGAAATGAATCGAGTTATAAAACCAGGGGGATGTATAGCCATTCTTGAATTTTCTAAACCCGAAAAAGCTCCATTCAAGCAACTTTATTTCTTTTATTTCAAGTACATTTTACCAACCTTGGGAAGGTGGTTGTCGAAAGATGCCTCCGCATATTCATATTTACCGGCTTCTGTTGATGCATTTCCCTACGGAGAGAAATTCATGTCAAAACTGAGGGAATTTAATTTTGAGAACATACAGTCTCAACCATTAACATATGGAATTGCGACACTTTACGTTGCTTATACTACCAGAAAAAATTAATCGTTACATACAAATGGGAATGCGATTTCTTCTTTTTTTATTGTGTATATCTAGCTTGAATATAGATGCTATCGGACAGCATCATTCTCTTAATCTTCCGCGGTATGATCAAAAACCAATTCATTTTGGCTTTATTCTGGGCACAAGTAATTTAGGTTTCACTTATCGCACTCAGATTCAATGGCCTCAGGATGTTTATAATGTCAGGGTTGGCAGACAGCTTGGTTATACTGTGGGAATAGTCTCTAATATTCGTTTAAATAAAAATCTTGATTTTCGATTTATACCCACCTTTACATCAGGTGAGCGAAAGCTTTTCTTTGATGCTATAGATCCTAGTGACGGAAATAGAAAATGGATTGAACGTAAGATGGAATCAGCACTAATAATATTTCCATTAGAAATAAAGTGGAAAACAAATCGAATTGATAATCATAGATGGTACGTCTTGGGAGGCGTTTATGGGGCATTAGATTTGTCATCAAAAGCTAAAGTTGATGATAATCGTTTATTTAAATTACAGCAAAGTGATTTTGGTATTGATATAGGTGTGGGAATTGATATTTACTTTGAGTACTTTAAATTATCACCTCAATTGAGAGCAACATATGGAAGAGGTAACTTAAGAGTTTATGACAACACTAGTTACTCAGAGACTCTTCCTTACATTGGTACGCAAGCTATCTCCTGGATTTTCACTTTTGAGTAATATCCACGATTAATTACTTATTTCATAAAGAAGAATTGCGGCAGCAGTTGCAACATTTAAGCTTTCTGTTTTGCTCCGTGGAGATTTTTGAATCGAAACGAAATGATCACATCTAGATTTCCAAAAATCACTTGGACCATTACCCTCATTCCCTAAAATTAGACATCCTTTTTTTGATTCAAGAGCATCCTTTGGTGAGATCCCTTTCATATCTGCTAAAACAATGATTCTATTCTCCTTTCTTAAAAGAATATCCAGATTTGAATCACGTTCAAAAATTAATGGTAGCCTCGCTAAAGAGCCCATGCTAGCCTGGACTACTTTGGGGCTATATGGGTCGACTGTTCCTGGAGGTATAGCCATCCAATCTAATCCAAACCAATCAGCTAGTCTAATTAAAGCCCCAGCGTTTCCAGGGTCTTGCACTCTATCTAGTATTATCGACCATGAATTCGAATGGGGCTTAAAACTCTTCATTTTTAAAATAGCAATGCACTCTTGGGGATTATCTAAAGATGAATGCTTTTTCAATTGCTCATTTGAAAGTAATATGGATTTAGGATGATTCTCATAAAACCCATCTCTCAAAGTGAACAAAAACATAACCTCAAAATTCTCAGAAATAAATTCTCGTAAAACTTTTGGATTTTCAACTATGAATAATTTTCTTTCCCATCTCATTTTTTTAGAATGCAACGATCGAATAAGCTTTGAATGACTTTTTAAAAACATGAAATTTGTAATTAGAACCTGAAAGTTCGTTCAATTATATTTAAATTTGAGGCAAAATATTCTTATGATAGCTCCATCAGTTCTTGCTGCAGATTTTGCAAACCTACAACGTGACATAGAAATGGTAAATGGAACTGAAGCTGCATGGTTCCACATAGACATAATGGACGGCGTTTTTGTTCCAAATATTTCATTTGGATTACCAGTTTTAAAAGCAATAAAAAAATATGCGCAAAAGCCATTGGATGTTCATTTAATGATCACTCAACCAGAGAGGTACATTAAAGAATTTCAAAATGCAGGAGCTGATATTTTAACCGTTCATCTAGAAGCGTCCACACACCTTCACAGAACCATTCAAGAAATCCGTTCTGAGGGCATGCTTGCTGGTGTTGCACTTAACCCGCATACTCCTGTAGAAGGCCTGAGTGAGATTATAAATGATATCGATGTTGTTTGCTTAATGAGCGTAAATCCTGGCTTTGGAGGACAATCATTTATCCCGAGAACTTTTGATAAAATTCAAATTTTGAAAAAGATGATTACTACCAGCCAAAGTAAGGCTAAGATTGAAATTGATGGTGGTGTGAATTTAGATAATGCTTCAGAACTAAAAATTAAAGGAGCGGACGTACTCGTCGCAGGAAATGCTGTTTTTAAATCTGAATCACCAATAAAAACCATATCGATGCTCAACAAATCTTGATTGTTTCAAATGACTCATTTTGATGAGAGTAGTTAATAAATTAAATCTCAAGAAATAAGCTTTGATGTGAAAGAAAAATAATACGTTTGCAACTTATACAAAACACAAACTCAGAAACAGATCTCATGGCCATAGATAAAATTCAAGAATTACTTGGAGAACAAGCAAAATATCTTTTAGAGCATAAATCAACAGCAATAACTAAAAATCAAATTCATCTGCCATCAGGCAGTTTTATTGATGATAATTTTTTAGGAACAAATCGTGGAATACCAACTCTTAGGTCTTTGCAACAACTTTATGGCACCGGTAGGCTTGCAAATACTGGCTATATGAGCATTCTGCCTATAGACCAGGGCATTGAGCATTCGGCTGGAGCAAGTTTTGCACCAAACCCACTGTATTTTGACCCTGAAAATATTGTCAAATTAGCGATTGATTCTGGTTGTAATGGAGTTGCCTCAACTTTTGGAGTCTTAGCAAATGTATCTCGAAAATATGCCCATAAAATACCGTTTATAGTTAAGCTCAATCACAATGAGTTTTTGTCATATCCAAATCAATATGATCAAACTATGTATGGATCTGTCGAAGATGCATGGAATATGGGCGCAGTAGCTGTTGGAGCAACAGTATACTTCGGCGCTCAAGAATCACGCCGACAGTTACTAGAGGTCTCAGAGGCGTTTGAGCGAGCAAGAGAACTAGGGATGGCAACTATTTTATGGTGTTACACTAGAAACTCGGGATTCAAAGTTGATGGAGTTGATTATCATACCTCTGCTGATTTAACAGGACAAGCAAATCATCTTGGTGTTACTATTCAAGCTGATATAATTAAACAAAAATTACCGACTAATAATGGCGGCTACAACGCCACTAGACACGGGAAAACTCACGAGAACGTTTACTCAAAATTATCCTCAGACCACCCGATTGATTTAACAAGATATCAAGTTGCAAATTGTTACATGGGGAAAATTGGTTTGATAAACTCAGGAGGCGAATCAAAAGGAGCAAGTGATCTTTCAGAATCTGTAATCACGGCGGTAATAAATAAACGTGCCGGCGGACAAGGTTTAATTCTTGGAAGAAAGGCATTTCAAAGACCGTGGAGTGAAGGTGTCGACTTACTAAATACTGTTCAAGATGTCTATCTGAATAAAGATATATCAATTGCCTAAATAAAATTTTATGTCTTCAGATTGGTTTCAACGTCAGAAAGAAGGGATTACAACTCCCACGCAAGAAAAAAAGGAAACACCTGATGGATTGTGGTATGGCTGCCCAAAGTGTAAAGTCATCGTATCTATCGACGAATATGAAGGAAACTTATGGGTCTGCGGTAATTGCGGATATCATAATGGTATTGAGGCTGTTGATTATTTTTCATTCCTTTTTGATGGTGGTGAATTCCTAGAATTAGACACTAATATGACTTCAATCGATCCACTTGATTTTGAAGATACCAAAAAATATAAAGATCGTCTTGAGGCTGCAAAAGAAAAGACAGGGTTAAAAGATGCAATTACTACTGGAACGGGGAACTTAGACAACATGCCAGTATCAATAGCTGCAATGAATTTCAAATTTATTGGAGGAAGTATGGGATCTGTAGTTGGTGAAAAAATATCTCGAGCTATTGATTTTAGCTTAAAAAATAAAATACCCTTTATCATGATTAGTAAAAGTGGTGGTGCGAGAATGATGGAAGCAGCATTTTCTTTGATGCAAATGGCTAAAACTTCGTCAAAACTTGCTCTTTTAGATGAGGCTAAAATCCCATATGTAAGTCTTTTAACAAACCCAACAACGGGTGGAGTTACTGCGTCATATGCTATGCTTGGAGACATAAATATTGCTGAACCTGGCGCTTTAATCGGTTTTGCGGGCCCAAGAATAGTTAAAGAAACTATCGGCAAAGACCTACCAGAAGGCTTTCAAACGAGTGAATTTGTAAAAGAACATGGCTTTATTGATTTCATCGTAAAAAGGAATGAACTCAAAGTGAAAATATCAGAATGGCTGCGATGTGTAGGCAATCTTCCAAAACCTGCTGAAGCAGAGTGATTTTTTTGTAATTTTGCAAACTTCCGATAGTCGGAAATATTACAGCACAAACATCTAAATGATTAAGGCATGTATTTAAATTCAGAAAAAAAGCGTGAGATTTTTGCGCAGCACGGTAAGTCAAAAGAAGACACCGGAACAGCAGAAGGGCAAATAGCTCTTTTCACTTATCGTATAACTCACTTAACTGAGCATCTTAAAAAGAACCGAAAGGATCATAATACAGAGCGATCATTAATTCGTTTAGTGGGTAAAAGAAGAGGGCTTCTAAATAACCTTCAAAAGAATCAAATTGAACGCTATCGTGCGATAGTAGAAAAATTGGGTCTTAGAAAATAAAAATTAAAGGATTCCAAACATAGGAATCGACAAAGGCAATTCAATATTGAATTGCCTTTTCTCATTGATAAAAGCAGTCGTTAGTTAATATAAGCATCGAAAAACAAAAGAATGAAAGCACCAGAAGCAATATACCAAAGCATCACTCTCAAAGACGGAAGAGTAATAACATTAGAAACGGGGAGAATGGCTCGTCAAGCAAATGGATCAGTTCTATTGACTTGCGGAGGTACAGCTCTTTTGGCAACGGTGGTAGCGTCCAAAGAGGCACGACCAGGAGTTGATTTCTTGCCTTTATCCGTTGAATACAAAGAAAAGTTTGCTGGTGCCGGAAGAGTACCGGGCGGTTTTTTAAAGCGTGAGGGACGACCGAGCGATCGAGAAGTATTGGTTTGCCGTTTAGTAGATCGTGTTTTGCGGCCCCTATTTCCAGATGACTTTCACGCTGATATTCAAGTAATTATTACAATGCTGTCATTTGATCCCATCGCTGCGCCAGAATCATTAGCTGGTTTTGCCGCATCAGCAGCAATCTCAATAAGTGATATTCCATTTAATGGACCGATGTCTGAGGTCTCAGTGGCTAGAGTTAATGGGGAATTCGTGGTTAATCCTAATTATGAACAATTAGAGGAAGCTGATATCGAAATGATGATCGGTGGAACTACCGAAAGTGTTGTGATGGTTGAAGGAGAAATGAAAGAAGTCTCTGAAGACGAAATGCTAGAAGCAATTGAAATTGGTCATGATGCTATAAAGCAGCAAGTAGAAGCTCAAAATGCTTTGGCTAAAATGGTCCCAAGTGCTTTACCAAAAAGAGACTACAGTCATGAAACTCATGATGAGGATCTCAGAAAGCGTGTTCATGAAGCTACCTATTCTGGAGCATATGAGGCTGCGGGTCTCGGAATTTCAGACAAAAAAGAGAGGTCATCAAAATTCAAACAAGTTTTTGAGGATTTCGCTATTACAATGAGCGATGAAGAAAAAGAAAATGGATTAGACTTAGCTAAAATTTATTTTCATGATGTTGAATGTCAAGCGATAAGAAATCAAATTTTAGACAGTGGAATCAGACTTGACGGAAGAAAAACTAATGAAATTCGTCCAATTTGGTGTGAAGTAGATGTTCTCCCTGGACCCCACGGTTGTGCATTGTTTACTCGTGGTGAAACTCAATCATTTACAACGGTTACATTAGGCTCAGCTCTAGACTCTAACAGAATTGATGCAGCAACTGTTACCGGTGATGAGAAGTTTTATTTACACTATAATTTCCCACCATTCTCGACGGGAGAAGCTCGCATGATGAGGGGAACGAGTCGACGTGAAGTTGGTCATGGTAATCTTGCCCAGCGCGCACTAAAAAACATGATTCCGTCTGAGTCAGGTTACACCATTCGAGTAGTATCTGATATTTTAGAATCTAACGGCTCTAGCTCCATGGCTACAGTATGTGCTGGAACTTTAGCACTTATGGATGCAGGTATAGAAATAGAAAATCCTGTAAGCGGAATAGCTATGGGTTTAATTACAGATAAAGAATCTGACAAATATGCTGTTTTAAGTGACATTTTAGGAGATGAAGATCATTTAGGAGATATGGACTTTAAGGTAACTGGTACAAAAAATGGTATCACCGCATGTCAAATGGACATTAAGACCAAAGGCTTAAGCGTAGATATACTTAAAAATGCGCTTAACCAAGCCAAAGAAGGAAGGGAACATATCTTAGGTGTGATGACCAGTGCAATGCCAGGCCATCGCAAAGAAATGAAATCTCATGCGCCGAAGATGGTTGTTATGGAAATCCCTAAGAGCTTTATCGGCGGTATCATTGGCCCTGGCGGAAAAATAATTCAGGGTATGCAAGCTGAAACTGGCACCACCATCACAATTGAAGAAATCGGAAATATTGGGCGTGTAGAAATAAGTGGAACAAGTGCTGATGGAATAGCTCTTGCTCAAGAACGTGTCAATGAAATATGTTTTGTCCCTGTAGTTGACCATATTTACGACGGCATAGTGAAAGGTGTTCAAACTTTCGGAGTTTTTGTCGAAATAGGTAGAGGTACTGAAGGTTTATTGCATGTTTCTGAAATGGATTGGAAACGCGTTGAAGACCCATCTAAACTTTATAAAGAAGGTGACAAAGTTCAAGTCAAACTTTTGAATATTGATGATAAAGGCAAACTACGTCTTTCAAGAAAAGTCTTAATAGAAAAACCTGAAGGCTACGTTGAACGAGCCCCAAGACCAAGAGAAGACCGCGGACCGCGGAAAGATCGAGGAGCCAATCGAGACAATAAGAATTCCTAAATTTTATAGCTAGTTTAAAACATCCTTGATTAAATCAAATAACGAATAAATTATATTCGATGCGTCAGTTAAAAATAACAAAACAAGTAACTAATAGAGAAACTGCTTCTCTAGATAAATACCTTCAAGAGATTGGTAAGGTTGAATTAATTACAGCAGAAGAAGAAGTTGAACTAGCCCAGAAAATAAAAGCTGGTGATCAACGGGCTTTAGAGAAATTAACTAAAGCAAATCTTCGTTTTGTTGTGTCTGTTGCTAAACAATACCAAAATCAAGGCCTCACACTTCCAGATTTAATAAATGAGGGAAACCTTGGCCTTATCAAGGCAGCGCAACGATTTGACGAAACTAGAGGTTTTAAGTTTATTTCTTATGCTGTTTGGTGGATACGCCAAAGTATTTTGCAGGCACTAGCTGAGCAGTCAAGGATTGTCCGCTTACCGCTAAATAAAATTGGGTCTATTAACAAGATAAATAAGGCATACGCTTCTCTTGAACAAGCTCATGAGCGTCCTCCAAGTGCAGAAGAGATTGCTGGGAAGCTTGAGATGAGCGAAATGGATGTTAAAGAGTCCATGAGAAATAGCGGTAGACACGTATCAATGGATGCCCCCCTGGTAGAAGGAGAAGACAGCAACTTATATGATGTTCTGAATTCATCCGACTCACCAAACCCTGATGATGATCTCATGGTGGACTCTCTAAGAACAGAAATAGAAAGATCTTTAACTACATTGACACCCAGAGAAGGAGATGTAATCAGACTTTATTTTGGACTTAACGGACAACACCCACTAACATTAGAAGAGATTGGAGAAAAGTTTGATCTAACTAGAGAGCGTGTTCGACAAATTAAAGAGAAAGCAATTCGACGTTTAAAGCATACGTCGAGAAGTACCATACTCAAAACTTATCTGGGATAGGTAGTATTAATTTACAATTCTTAAATATTTAGTTGATCTTCAATTCAAGATCTTTCTTAATAAATTCGTTTAATTCAATTTACATTTGCATATTAACTCATCGGGGCTGACCGGTTTTGACAGCGAGATGAAAGGATTTGTAAGCATGCCGAGCTATTCGATTGACGCTCGTAAATACAATATCGAATT
Organism: uncultured Flavobacteriales bacterium; assembly: GCA_938084135.1. Classification (GTDB taxonomy): domain Bacteria; phylum Bacteroidota; class Bacteroidia; order Flavobacteriales; family Schleiferiaceae; genus TMED14. The sequence goes on along the minus strand of CALKDS010000059.1, from coordinate 7,141 downwards.
TTATAATTGGCGAGTCTAACTACGCTCTTGCCGCTTAATAATCTGATAGGTTATTAAGCTAATTTCACACCAGGTGTGAAAGTGAGACATCTCTCGATATCCATGACCTGCGGAGATTGATAAAGAGGTGTAATAAAGCAGGAATAGGAATGTTTTTTCTACGACAACATTCCGAAATTAAGTAGATAAGTATTTAGTGGGTTGTCCAACATCAGCTAGATATCGAAAATTAATGCTGGAATAAGCATGTAGAAAACATCTGTTTTCCTCGTCTGGACGCGGGTTCGATTCCCGCCAGCTCCACCTTGTGGGACAGTTTGAATTTTTTCAAAAACTGTCCCTTATTTCTTTCTTCTACGGTTTTTCTAAACGCAGTAGCCCCGCATAGGGGCTATTGTAGTTTTAGCCTTTGTTGTGCACAGTTTTATTTGTTTCTTTGGCTCCATGACATTATTCCCAAAAATAATTTTTTGTTTTTAGGAATATGAATATTTAAATACTAAAAAAATAACTCTTGAGCTACTTCAAAAGTATTGGAATGGGCATCGATAATATTTTTTAGTTGAATAGAATAACCTCCTCCCATGCTCACTTGAACTGGAATATTTTGCTCCTTACATAGGGTTAAGACATAACGATCTCTTGCTTTACAACCCTCTATAGACAGCCCCAACCGACCAAGTTTATCTGTTTTCAACACATCAACTCCAGCTAAATAAAACATAAAATCTGGCTCAAATAAATCGACTAGCCTTGGAAGATGATTTTTTAAGGCATTTAGATAAGCTCCATCCTCAGTGTTGTCATCAAATGGTAAATCAAAATCACTATTCTGTTTTTTGAATGGATAATTTTTGTTGCCATGAAATGAAATAGTAAAAACAGAGTCTTGATGTTCAAAAATAGACGCTGTTCCATCACCCTGATGTACATCTAAATCCACAATCATAACTCTTTTAGCTAAATTATTGTTTATTAAGTAATTAGAGGCTATTGCCTGATCGTTAAGCATACAAAATGCACCAGGTCGATCCCGAACAGCATGATGAGTACCTCCAGCTATATTCATTGAAATACCATGTAGTTGTGCATAATGGGTATTTTGAATAGTCCCCTGTGCTATTATATGCTCCCGCTTAATCAAAGCTCCAGAAAGTGGAAAACCGATTTGCCTTGCATCTAATTTGGACAATGACAAATTGATCAAATTATTGTAATAGCCTTCATCGTGTGTGGATAATAGCAGTTGTTTTTCTATGGGTGATGGAGAGAAAAAATTGTCTTTTTTGCAGATATTTTTTCTCAATAATTGTTCTGGTAACAACTCATACTTTTCCATCGGAAAACGATGTCCAATTTTAAGTTGATGTTTATAAATCTGGTCAAAAGCAATTTTCAACATATAATATTCATTTATCTCAGGTCATAATATTAGTTGATTTAAAAGTTATAATATTATGAACAAAGAAACTTTTTAGGTTTTTTATGAAAAAAGTCGTTTTAGAGATGTTTTTGAGAACTTTCCCTGCATATTTCTATGAACACTTACAAGTGAATGGAGTTATTATATAATGGAAACAAAATACCTACATGAAAGGAATTGACTTTAATTTAGGATCAGGAATAACATTTAGTAAGCATATTCCAGAAGAAAAAGACAACTTTGATCGAGTTTTTGATATTTTTAAAGAGTTGATAACTCATACCTCAGGTGATATTGAAGAGTCTTTTAATTGGTTAGAGTCACTAGACAAGGAGTATAATATTTTCAATGAAGAGTACTCATTAGAAGATTTTCGTAATGATTTGACTAAACGTGGATATATAAAAGAAGAAATTGATTCCGATGATAGCCCTGGAAAAGGAAAAGGGAAGAAAATATTAACAGCAAAATTAGAGTCAGCACTCAGGAAGTATGCCCTTGATCAAATTTTTGGAAAACTCAAAAAAAGCGGTTTAGGAGATCACCAAATAACCAAATCAGGATTAGGTGATGAAAAAGATGGAGAGGTTCGAGAATTTAGATATGGTGATGATTTATCATCTATAAACATGACAGAGAGCGTCAAAAAAGCCCAAATAAATAATGGATTATCAGATTTTCAGATTACAGAAAATGATCTAATTGTTGAAGAGACAAAACACAAAGCACAGATGAGTACTGTCTTAATGATTGATATCAGTCACTCTATGATTCTTTATGGTGAAGACAGAATAACTCCAGCAAAAAAGGTTGCAATGGCCCTAGTAGAGTTGATTAGAAGAAAATATCCAAAAGACTCTATTGATATCATAGTATTCGGAAATGAAGCATGGCCAATTAAAATAAAAGACCTACCCTACTTAAAAGTCGGCCCCTATCATACAAATACAGTGGCAGGATTAGAATTAGCTATGGATATACTTCGTAGAAAACGAAATACCAACAAGCAAATTTTCATGATCACCGACGGCAAACCTAGTTGCATTACGCTGCCTTCAGGGGAGTCTTATAAAAATAGCAACGGATTAGATGAAATGATCGTTTCCAAATGTCTCAATAAAGCTGATCAAGCGAGAAAACTAAAGATTCCAATCACAACCTTCATGATTGCACAAGATCCATATTTACGTCAATTTGTCGATTTATTTACCGCACAGAATAAAGGAAAAGCATTCTTAACAGGGCTTTCAGGATTAGGACAAATGATTTTTGAAGATTACGAAAAAAATAGAATAAAACGAATATGAAAAAAGAAATCACATTTAAAGAATTAAAAAAAACAGGATTCATTGATAAATCCATTAATCAAGAAATTCAAGATAACTTAATCGCACGCATTAAGTCCAAGAAACCTGTTTTTGAAGGTCTTATAGGATATGAAAATAGTGTTGTCCCTCAATTGAAAAAAGCCATTATTGCAGGGCATCATATCAACTTACTAGGATTACGAGGTCAGGCAAAAACTAAAATTGCTAGGAGTATAATCGGACTTCTTGATGAGTATATGCCGATAGTAAAAGGCTCAGAGATAAATGACAGTCCTTTTCAACCAATATCTAAATATTCAATAGACTTAATTGCCCAGCATGGTGATGATACACCCATCGCATGGGTTCACAGATCAGATCGCTACTTCGAAAAACTAGCAACTCCCGATGTTAATGTTTCAGATTTAATAGGTGATATAGATCCTATTAAAGCAGCCACGATGAAGCTTGCCTATTCTGATGAACGTGTTTTACATTATGGAATGATCCCTCGAGCAAATAGATCTATATTCGTTTTGAACGAGCTCCCAGATTTACAGGCGCGAATTCAAGTTTCCTTGTTTAATATTCTACAAGAAGGTGACATACAAATTCGCGGATTTCAATTAAGAATGCCGCTAGACATTCAATTTATTTTTACAGCAAATCCAGAAGATTATACAAATAGAGGAAGTATTGTTACTCCGTTAAAGGATAGAATCGGATCTCAGATTTTCACTCACTACCCAAAATCAATTGCTATTGCTCGACAAATTACAGAACAAGAAGCAAAAGTGACAGGAACAGATAAGTCCCTAATATCTATTCCGGATTTAGCTAAGAATCTTCTCGAAGGAATTTCTTTTGAAGCTCGTGAAAGTGAATATGTAGATGCCAAAAGTGGAGTCAGTGCGCGATTAACAATAAGTGCAATGGAAAACTTAATGGCTGCTGCCAAATTAAGACTGATTGAAACAAAATCAAAAGAAACTACTGTTAGATTAATTGACTTCATATCAGTTATTCCATCGATAACTGGAAAAATTGAATTAGTATATGAAGGAGAGCAGGAAGGTGCAGATGAAGTAGCTAAATTGCTAATAGACAAATCCGTGATGACAGAATTTGAAAAAATATTTCCTCGAATTCCTAAGTTAGAAAAAGAAGGATTAAAAACTCCTTATACGGACTTAATTAATTGGTTCGATAGTGACTTCATAGAATTGAATTATAATGATAAGGATAATGAGTTTTTTAAGGGTTTAGAAAGCATAAAACCATTGGTTGCAATTGTTAAAAAATATGCATCACATCTAAGTAAAAAAGATCAGTTATTCTCAATGGAAATTGTTTTGTGGGCTCTATCCATAAATAACAAATTAGATAAATCAGAATCCGATAATATTCATAAATTCGACTCTGCACAATCAAGTTTTGTATGAAACTGGTCAATCTCTGGCATACATTTTGTAAATTTAGTAATTATGAGAAATATATTCTTTATCCTTATCACGCTCGCACTAGCTTCTTGTTCTCGAGACACCGTGAATAATAATGTTGATCGCTACCCAGATGACGGTATTCGCCCATCGAGCATAATACATGAAGGAGGTTCTAGAGAATATCAACTATACATCCCCCCTGGTTACAATGGCACAGATCCACTGCCTGTAGTCTTCAATTTTCACGGATTTGATGGTGATGCATATGAATATTTCACAAACACTTCAGACATGCGTTCCATAGCAAGCGTTGAAAGCAACCCTTTCTTTCTGGTTTATCCCCAAGCTGGATATTGTGATGGTGGGCTAGCATGGAATCCATCTGAACTAGGTGGAGATAATAAATGTAGCCTAAATGATATTGGTTTTATAGAAGCTCTCATCGATAGTCTTTCTGCAGAATTTAGAATTGATTCTAATAAAATTTATGCCTGTGGCTACTCAAATGGAGGAATGATGGCTATGGGATTAGGTATGAAAAAAAGCGATCGATTTGCCGCAGTGGGGTCGGTATCTGGCTCAATGCTAGACCTTGAGACTCCATCACGGCCGATGCCAACAATTATCATTCATGGTACATTAGACGAATCTCTTCCATACGCAGGAAATTCCTTTTATAACTCCGTTCAATCGCAAATAGACTTTTGGGTAAATATTAATAATACCGATTCAATCCCGCTCGTTTCAAGCGAAACGAGTCCCTACGGAATAACTACGGACCATTATCGTTACTTAAATGGAGATAACGATGTTTCTGTCGAGCATTATAAAATTATAGATGGTGGTCATGTCTGGAGGATGGATCAACAGATTTACCCCGCTGGTAAGCCTGACGATGATACGGGTCTCATACTTTGGGAATTCTTTAACAGATATAGTCTCTAAAAGAAGTTTTTTAACCCATTATATGGTAGCCACCATCCACATGCCTTATTTCTCCAGTAATCCTGCTATCAGGACGAAATAAGTGGACAACTTCGTTTGCTAAATCTATCGGAGTAGCATTACCCAAAGGACTTATTCTATCCGATGTGGAAACATCTTCTTCTGTCAAAGTAGCAGCCCCTGCTTTACTACCTAAATATGTTGAAAATCGAATTGCATTCACACGAGTTCCGTTTTTTCTGCCCATTTCGTCTGCCAATTCAATGACAATCCTTTCTAAGGCCGCTTTAGCGATACTCATATTCCTGTAAGGATGAAATGTAACCTTTTCAGCAGCAATATAACTTAATGCACATATCGATGCACCGGCATTTAAAACTTTAGACTTGAATAAACTATTGGTTAAGCGAATTAAAGAAAATGCTGAAACATCCATAGTACCACAAAACTCGTCAAAAGAAACCTCAAGAAGAGGTTTTACTTTTTTATTTCTAATTGTTTTATCCATAGCTACAGCATGCAAAACGCCATCAATATTGATTTTATTCTTCAATAAGTTTTTTGCAAAATATTTCAAATTCTCATCTAATGTAACATCGAGTATTTCTACAGAGGCTTTAGAGCCTAAATGGGTTTTTATTGAATCCTTAAAATCATCGAACGTCTTATTCAAATAGAATTTGGCCCTTTCAGATAAATTTTGATGAAATGGACTAACCCCTAAACCTGTGCATATGACTTTTCCGCCCTCTGCAATAATTGCTTTTGCAACATACATAGCTAAGGAGTGTTCATCTGCTATTCCAGTTATTAAGAACGTTTTATTTGTTAAAATCATAAAATTACCATTTATAGAGAGCGCTTGCCCATGTCATACCCGCGCCAATAGATGCCATCAATACTATTTGACCCGGTTTGAACCCCTCTCCCTTTCGGACCTCATCCAAAACAATGGGTATAGTGCCCCCAGATGTATTCGCATACCGATCCATATTGGTTTTAACCCGATCAAAGGGCATACCAATTGAAGCCGCAATATCTTTTAAGATTCTTATGCTCGGTTGGTGAGGTAAAAGGCAATGAATGTCCTCGATGGTTAATTTATTTTTTTCTAATAGTTTATTGATACTTTTCGGTAATACATCAATTGCAGTTTTATATATTTCTTGTCCATCCATCTGCCAAAAATGACTACCTGAGTCGATAGTTTGAAGCGATGAAGGCTGCTCAGCTCCACCTCCAGGTATTGTGAAATGGTCTAACCCGACAGAATCTGTATGCATAGAAAAATCGATGAATCCCTTATCCTCATTTGTTCCGGAAAGAATTATCGCTCCAGCACCATCTCCAAAAAAGACTGAGTCTCTTCGGCTCCAATCCGTTATAGTAGAAAAGGTGTCAGCACCGATAACTAAAACATTCTTATAAACCCCTGTTTTGACAAATTGCATGGCTGTACAAACTGCGTACAAGGCTCCAGAACAAACCGCAGAAATATCAAAAGCAACTGCATTTATAGCATTGATTTTTTTTTGAACAAAACATGCGCATGATGGAGCTTGTCGATCCGGAGTCGCAGTGGCGACAACAATTAAATCAATATCGTTTGGACTTAAACCCGCATCGCGTATCGCTTCAATAGCGGCTTTTGATGCCAAATCACTTGTCGTTTCATCTAAAGCTATTCTGCGCTCATGAATTCCAAGTTTCTCTTTAATCCAATGGTCAGAAGATCCAACTTTTTCAAAAAATTCATTTGAACGAATATGCGGAGGAGCATATGAACCCGTTCCTATAATTTCTACGTTTTTCACTTCACATTATAAATAAACATTCCTATTAATTTCATTTAATTACAATTGAGATTGAATTCGTTTCCATTCATTTTCATTCCAAATCAAAGGGTATGAAGTCAATAATTCTTTATCCCATTCATTTTCAAGAAAATCTTGTAAATCAGCAATCACTTGACCTCTGCAGTCAGATAATATTTTTAGACCAGGTTCTATTCTCTCAATAACATG
>CALKDS010000058.1 GCA_938084135.1 uncultured Flavobacteriales bacterium | reverse complement strand
AATCAAAATATCTTTCATTAACTAATGATGCACCAGATATTGACTGAATATATTTTTGGGTAATCTTTAATCCATCTAAATCTAATAAAAAGGTTTTATGGGGCTCAAGAATACTCTCCTCCAAAATCCAGCCATCTTGTTGAATCTTTAATATGCCTTTGATAAAATTTCTTTTTTTTGATTCAAATTCAATGTGATAAGTGAAATTGCCAGGCTGACCCGCGATAGATCTCACTTTGAATTTATAGTTCAAAAAAGCATCAAAACCCAATGGGCTAGGAATCTTATTGGCTATTATTTTAGGTAAGCTAATAGTATTTGAAAATAAATCGATGTTCCCATCACCATATCCTTGATAAAAATGCTGACCAATATTGAACTCACCTTGAGAGGGAATAACATCATCACCTCCGATTTCAATTGCAAACCCAACATTAATACTAAAATCTTTATCGTCTGAAGAATGGTCATCAATAGCAACAATAAAATCTCGGTATTCGCCTGGTCTCTTATAGTTTGAATAACTTAAAAATTCAAGAAGGGATAAATCATCTCCTTCTTGATATGAACTTTTGACATATGTTGAACATTGTATAGTTTTTGAGAGTATTTGCTGCGCTGATCGTTTAGAAATTAATTTACCAATAACTTCTTTTGCAATGTCCACGGACTGAGCGGTAACCAATGCTTGTTCAAGTTGGATAACATTGTTTTTCGCATTATTTGTGGATTGAGCAAATATTGAAGTGCCAAAGGCAAGAATAATGATACTTGAAAAAATAATATTATTTAGCATTTTTTATCCGATACTAATAATATCTATCGATTCAGAAATGTCATTCGCTTTTTTTCTCAATAGCTCCATTTCACTATCAAGAACATCATTCACTAAAACTACCCCCATTCTTCTATATTCTCGAGTAGATGGTTTACCAAATATTCTTAATTCCGTATTTGCCTGATTTAACGCCTCATCTAGACCGATATATTTAGGTTCGCTATTTCCTTCGTCAGATGCAAGAATTACTGAAGACACACCTGCTCTTATATTAGTAATATTTGGAATAGGGTATCCTAAAAATGCTCTTGCATGGAGTTCAAATTGATTAAGATTTTGCGTACCTGCAAGTGTTACCATTCCCGTATCATGAGGCCTAGGAGATAGCTCTGAAAATATAACTCCATCTTCAGTTAGAAAGAATTCAATACCCCATATACCAGCTCCCCCCAGAGATTCTGTTATTTTTTTTGCCATTTCTTGAGCATCGATAAGGTCATTTTCAAAAATTATTGATGGTTGCCAGCTTTCTTGATAATCACCTCTTTCTTGCCTGTGGCCAATCGGGGAGCAAAACAAGGTCGTTCCGTTATTTTGAGTGACTGTGAGTAATGTTATCTCCGTGTGAAAATTTATAAAACCCTCAACAATTACCTCCTTAAGGTCTCCCCTACTCCCATTCATCGCATAATCCCATGCTTGACTAACCTCATCCATAGATTTCAAAATAGACTGCCCCTTTCCAGAAGAGCTCATTAATGGCTTTACAATGCAGGGAAGCCCTATTTTTTCTATAGCTGATTCAAATGCAATTCGTGAGGACGCATATTCGTATGGTGCCGTTTTAATACCCAATTCTTTTGCCGCTAAATCGCGAATGAGTTTACGGTTCATAGTGAAGTTCGCTGCCCTTGCACTCGGAACTACATGAAAGCCTTCTGCCTCATAATCGTACAAACGATCCGTTCTTATACTTTCTACTTCAGGAACAATAATATCTGGCTTATGCTTAACAATTGCGGCGTCAAGTGATTTTGCATCCAACATATCAAATACTTCAAAAGCATCAGAGACCTGCATTGCAGGGGCATTTATATAATTATCACAAGCAATTGTAAACATACCATAGCGTTGCAATGAAATAATAACTTCCTTACCTAACTCTCCTGATCCCAGAAGCATTATTTTTTTCATAATATCGCTTTAAAGATTTGTATTTGACAATAACATCATGCAAGTTAACTTTGTTAAAATAAATGTGCGAGACACAAATGCGGTATTTTACATTTTTTACTATTATCATTCTTTGTTCTTGCCAACCTGATATTATCCCTGATAATTCAGGTGACCCGTTTAGTCCAATAGACACCAACGCTCCTCCAAATTATTTGGTAAAAAGTTCTGATTATATTTTTGACCAAAATAGCATTCACACTTTTGAGCTAGATTTACCTGACTCATCGCTTGCATTCCTTGATTCTGAACCTAGCGCTGAAATCTATACGGAGGGTAAATTAATCTTTCAAGGAGACACATTGAATTCTGTAGGTATAAGATACAAGGGCTCCAATGGCGCTTGGTGGGGATGCACTTCGGGAAACGGTCCTGGCTTTAAAACTTGCACAAAGCTATCGATGAAGATCAAAATAAATTATAAAGAATCTTCTCGTAAGTTTTTTAAACTCAAAAAACTGCAATTTCATTCAATGAACCATGATCCCTCTCAAATGCATGAAAGATTGGGTTACTGGCTTTACAGAGCTGCAGGTATTCCTGCCCCCCGATCCGTCCACGCGCGTCTTGTTATTAATGATGTTTATGTGGGCTTATTTGCATTAACTGAGCAAATAGATGGGCAATTCGCTAAATATAATTTTGACGATAAAGGCGGAAATATTTACAAAGAAATATGGCCATTAAATAGTAACGGAATAGCAAAAAGCTCATCAGAATACATCGATGCATTAAAAACAAATGAAGATGAAAATCCTTCCGTACAAACAATAAAAGAATTTGGCGAACAAATCGCCAATGCATCTAGCAATCAAATAATTCCTATTATCAGCGATTACATGGATAGGGATGAAATAATTTCTTATGCTGTAATTGATAGAATGATCAGGCATGATGATGGAGCCTTTCATTGGTATTGTTTTGGAGCAGACTGTGCGCCTCACAATTTTTATTGGTATGAAGAACCAACAAATAAGAAATTACATCTAATTCCTTGGGATTTAGATCTAGCATTTATGAACTCAATCACCAATGAACACACTGTTACCAATCTAAAAGATGATTGGGGAATTACATCGAATAATTGCTACCCCTTTAAATATGGGTTATTGGACCAAAAATCTGCGGCATGTGATAAATTAGTTGCAGGTTGGGTGTCCTATGGAGGGCCTCTATATGGCCAAATTGAAAGTCAAGTTGAAAATGGAATCTTTTCTCAAAATCAGGTAAACAGTCTCATTAATTATTGGGCGAGTCAAATAAGAAATGCTACGATTGAAGCAAATAATCTTCATAGTGATGCTATTCCGATATCCTATTGGGAATGGAGTATGGAGAAACTCAAGGACCAAACGGACTATTCGAGAAACAATTAAGTCGGTAGCACCGTTTTTAATTGCGCAGTTGATGAATATGTTGGTCGTATTTTCACCAAATGATTATTGGACTAATTAAAGAAGGAAAAACGCCTCCGGACAGGAGGGCCGTTTTAACACCCCAACAGTGTAAGAATTTACTCTCCGCAAACAAAGACATCAAGATAATAGTCCAACCAAGTGACGTAAGAATTTTTCCAGATTTAGATTATAAAAAATCAGGTTGCATAATAAGTTCTGATTTAAATCAATGCAATATTTTATTAGGTGTAAAAGAAGTTCCCGTTAAAGATTTGATTTCAGGAAAAACTTATTTTTTCTTCTCACATACTTACAAGGAACAATCGTATAATAGAAATTTATTAAAGGCTTGTTTAGATAAAAACATCCGTTTGATCGACTGGGAATTGCTAAAGAAGAATAAAAAAAGACTTATTGGATTTGGATATTATGCCGGTCTTGTAGGTGCTTACGAAAGTCTTCGAGGATTTGGTTTAATGACAGGCCGCTACTCTTTAGAATCTGCAAAAAAACTATTGACATTAGATAGAATTAAGGATGAATTAAATAAGGTTAGATTACCTAATTACTTCCAGTCAGTTATTACTGGAACGGGTAATGTATCTAAAGGGGCTGAAGAAATATTTCAAGCTGCCGCAATCAAAAAGTGTAGTTCTTTAGAATATTTAGATACTAACTCAAAGGAACCCAGGTTTACTATTCTTAAAACATCAGACTATGTAAAACGATATTCGGATGAATCATACGATCAAGTTGAATTTTATAAAAACCCTGAACTTTATAAAAATGGATTTTTACCATTCGCTAATAGTTCAGATCTTTTTGTCCCCTGCCATTTTTGGAAAGAAGGTAGTCCGAGTTTTTTCACTTTAAAAGATATTTCTCATTCTGACTTTCGAATATCATTTGTCGGTGACATTAGTTGCGATATCGCTGGTCCAATTTCGACAACGTTAAGATCTAGTACTCTTGATGATCCATTTTATTCCGTTTTAAACGGTGAAGAAGTGGAATTTGGTCGTGATAAAAGTATTGGAGTACTCGCAGTAGATAATCTTCCCAGCGCTATCCCGTTAGATGCAACTCATGGGTTTGGAGATATGTTTATTGATCATATTCTCCCTTCATTATTTGATAATGATTCCGATGATATTCTAGCAAATGCAACACAAACTAAAAACGGAAAGTTAAATGCATCATTTCAATATTTGCAATCATATGTTCATGGCTTTGATTTAAATATCCCAAGTATGGATAACATTGAACTCAGCATTTTAGATGAAATTGAAATGGTCAAAAAAAGAATCAATTCAATAACAACTGATCAAGAAATTCCAAGTTTTGAGAATACTATTGTTCCCCTTGAAGAATCTGATGAGCACCTTCAAAAATTGACGGAATTACTTTTCAACTTTAATTCTGCATGTACCAATGAGAAAATTCAGGAGGCAACTAGATCAATATCTCCAGCATTATCAGCTCTGAGTAATGATATTTTAACCAATGAAAAATTATTTGACCGAATCGCAATCATAAATGATAATCGGCAGGAATTAGATAGTGAAGATTTAATGCTCCTGTCAAAGTATTTTAAGAATTTTTCAAGAAATGGAGCTTTACTGAATAAAAAAAATCAATCATCACTAAGATCTATTGACGAGAGACTTTCCTCAGCAAGCCTTGAATTTTCGGAAAATGTTTTAAAGGACACTGAAAATTGGTTTCGAAAATTAAAAGAAAAAGATATTAGCGACCTACCAGAAGGAATTAAAAATATGCTCAAAACGGCTGGTCAACAAAGGAATTTAAATGCTTATTGTTTAACTTTAGATGCTCCCATATATACAGGGTTTATGACCTATTCTAAAGACAGAACACTCCGAAAAGAACTCTGGATAGCTTATAATCAACGTGCTTCGCGAGGGGACTCAAATGACAACGGAAAACTAATATTAGAAATATCAGAGCTACGTCAAAAGAGAGCTAAACTTCTTGGTTTCTCTAGCCACGCCCATTTTATTCTTGAAGAGCGTATGGCCAAAGACCCCAAAACTGTATATGACTTCCTTCAATCTTTAAAAATTAATGCCCTTCCCGCAGCAAAGAGAGAAATCCTTGAACTAAAGGAATTTGGTGAAAACATTTTGGGTTTAAAAGAAATTAAAAAATGGGATATCGCCTTCATATCAGAAAAATTTAAAAAAGAAAAACTTAATTATAATGATGAAATCACCAAGCCTTATTTCCCATTAAATGAAGTTTTAAATTGGGCATTCTCAATAGCAAAAAGGCTCTATGGTTTAGAATTTAACAATTCAAAACAGGAGGGATACAACTCAGAAGTTGAAGTTTATAATGTTACTGATTCTAATGGAAATTGGGTCTCACACTTACTTACTGATTGGCATCCCAGAAAAGGAAAGCGAAATGGGGCATGGATGACTAGCTATCGTAAATCATTTGATCGTAATGGTAGACGAGTTTATCCAGTCGTTAGTTTAGTTTGTAATTTCAGTACTGCAGCAAATGGGCAACCTCCTCTCTTGACTTTTAACGAAGTGCTAACTCTTTTTCATGAATTTGGGCACGGTTTACACGGGATGCTAGGGGAAGGTAAATATGCAAGCCTAACAGGCACTTCAGTCACCTGGGACTTTGTGGAACTACCATCTCAATTTATGGAGAACTGGTGCTTCCAGCCCGAAGAATTGTCAAAATGGGCAAAGCATCATAAAACAGGTGAAAGCATGCCTAACTCTATAATTTCAAATATCAAAAAGAGTCAAAAATTTTTAGAAGGAATGGCAACAATTAGACAGATAGGATTGGGTCTTCTTGATTTAGCCTGGCATGACCCGAAAGAGAAAATCCAAAATCATATTGAACTTGAGAAAAATATTCTAACTGACTTAGAGCCATTGAATTACGAACCTGAAGTAAGTATATCTCCTGCATTCTCTCATATTTTCGCAGGGGGATATTCTGCTGGGTACTACTCCTATAAATGGTCTGAAGTTCTTGATGCAGATGCTTTTAGTCGGTTCATCAATGAGGACAATAAAAACCTTGTCGCAAAAGATTTCAAGAAAATTCTTACTTCAGGAGGAGCCATTGAAGCATCTGATTTATTTAAAACATTCATGGGCAGAGAACCAAAAGTCAACGCACTTTTAAAAAGAGCAGGTCTTGAAAACTGAAATTCGGGCAAAAAAGAAACTGGGTCAGCATTTTCTTGTAGATATCGAAATTGCAGAAAAAATTTCTAATTCACTGAGCTTTTCTAATTATGACAGAATATTGGAAGTGGGCCCGGGAACGGGAGTACTTACCCAATTTCTTGTCAAGAAATCAGTAGAATTTCATGCTATAGAATTAGATAAGGAGAGTATTCCTGTTCTCCAATCCAAATTCCCGGAGATCTCGAACAAGTTATATAACGAAGACCTTTTAAAATGGAAGGAACCTCAAATATTTAAAGAAAATAAGTTTGCTTTGATTGGAAATTATCCCTACAATATTTCCACTCAAATACTGTTTTGGATGCTTTCAAGAAGAAATCAAATTCCTGAGATGGTTGGAATGTTTCAAAAAGAAGTTGGAGTAAGAATAGCTAGTGGACCCGGGAATAAAAATTATGGGATAACCAGTGTCCTTACTCAAGCATATTATGACGTAGAATATCTATTTTCCGTAAATCCAGAGTGTTTTAACCCGCCTCCACGAGTCCAAAGTGGTGTTATTAGACTTAAAAAAAAACCCACAGTTCCGAATATTAAATTTGATACTCTTAAGCTAATTGTAAAAACAGCATTTAACCAAAGAAGAAAAACTCTCAGGAACGCATTAAAATCGCTTAATTTTACAGATAACAAGGTTTTAGATAAGGTTTCTGGGCAAAGAGCTGAACAATTAAGTGTTGACCAATTTATTTCCTTAGCACAGAGTTTCAATAATGTCATTTAAAGTTACAGAAGACTACATTAAGTCCTTAAGGCAGGTTCTAGAATCTAAAGATTCTGGTCTGAAAGATTTATTAGTAGAACTTCATGCTGCTGATATTGCGGAAATTTTGACATATTTCAGCATTGACGAGGTTCTTCAGCTTTTAGATGCTTTACCGAAAGAAAAACTTTCTGGAATATTAATTTATACGGATGAAGATATACGTGAGGAAATACTAGAAACATTGACAGGCTCAGAAATTGCCCTACTTGTCTCTGATAATATGAATACCGATGATGCTGTGGATATCATTTCAGAATTATCAGAGGAGAAAAAACATGATGTTTTAAGTAATATTGATGATCTTGATTTTGCAAAAGATTTAGCTGATCTCTTGACTCATGCTGAGGGAACTGCAGGAGCATTAATGGCCACAGAACTTGTCAAGGTGAACAAAAATTGGACAGTTTTAAGATGCGTAAGAGAAATGCGTCGCCAAGCTGAAGAAATTGATGTAGTCCATGCGGTTTATGTGGTTGATAATAATGATATACTTCTAGGCTCTCTCTCTCTAAAAAAGCTTCTCACAACATCTACAAAAACTGAAATTTCAGAAATTTTCGAAAAGAGTATCCGCTCAGTAACTTCAACAACTGAAGATGCAGAGGTTACGAGAGTAATGAAAAAGTATGATCTTTTTGTAGTACCCGTTATTGATGAAATTGGAAGATTACTAGGAAGAATAACTTTGGATGATGTAGTGGATATCATTCAAGAAGAAGCAGACAGTAATTATCAATTAATGTCTGGTCTTAGCGATGAAGTAAGTAATGAAGACGGACTTTTTCAGACAACAAAAGCTCGTTTGCCTTGGCTATTGATAGGCCTACTTGGAGGAGTATTAACATCAACTGTGATTTCTGGAAATAAGTCTGAAATTACTTTGATCCCACAAATTGTATTTTTCATCCCACTAATTGCAGCTATGGGCGGTAATGTAGGTGTTCAATCATCTGCAATTGTGGTTCAAGCAATTGCCAACTCAACTCTTCAAAAAAATATATGGAAACGTTTAGCTAGAGAATTAGGTGTAGGTCTATTTAATGGCCTAATCTGCGCAATGGTAATTGTCATTTATAGCTGGGCGATGGGGCAAGGATTTCTTTTTGCAATAGCTGTAGGTTCCTCTTTGCTTGCAGTAGTCCTATTTGCCAGCCTTTTTGGTACAGCAATTCCATGGGTTTTGAATCGTTATAATATAGATCCAGCCCTTGCTACTGGACCCTTTATTACTACGACTAATGACGTACTTGGGCTAAGTATTTATTTTGCTATTGCAAACGCATTACTTTAATTATGTCCAAAGGCTGGGTTCTTGCGCTCGATGCAACTGATTCAAAATTAGAAGAAAACCTATCAAGCATTGGCTTCCGAATCGATAAGAAATACAGTGATGATATATCTGATCTTGACCTAAATATTGCAAGAGCGCAAGGAATCATACTACGAAGCAGAGTGACTCTTGATGAAATAATCCTAAAAAAAGCTGTGAATTTAAAATGGATTGGTCGCCTCGGCTCTGGTCTTGAAAATATCAATATCAAATATGCAAAAAAACAAGGGATAGCTTGCTTTAGCGCTTCTCAAGGAAATGCGAATTCCCTAGCTGAGCATACCCTGGGATTACTTTTAAACTTGGCTCATCGAATTTCCTCTTCAAACCAAGAAATTCAATCAGGATCATGGCAGAGACAAGAGAATATTGGTTGGGAAATTGAAGGTAGTACAGTAGGAATAATAGGATTTGGTCCAATGGGTTCAGCTTTTGCCTCTAAATTGAGATGTATGGATGTCAAAATACTTGCTCATGATAAATATATTAGCGGTTTTGCGCCAGAATATATAGATGAAGTTGACTTGAAAACTTTGCAAGCGAATTCTGATATCATAAGTATTCACTTGCCTTTAACCAGTGAGAATTTAAATTTTATTGACAATTCTTTCATAGAAAAATGTAAAAAACTAAAAATCTTGTTGAATACCAGTCGAGGAAAAATATTAAATACAAAAGATATTTTCCATTTCATAAAGAACGATAAATTATTAGGTTTGGGATTAGATGTGCTAGATATTGAACCGAAATCTTTGAACTTACCAGAGGTTCTCTTAAATGATTATAAAGACCTCATAAAACATCCAAGAGTCTTAATAACACCCCATATTGCAGGCTGGAGTGAACAATCATTCCCCAAAATGGGTGAAATTCTTTTTAAGAAAATTGAAAAATATTCTTTAACAAATTCACTCAATAATTAAATACTTTAGCAAAATGCAACATATCCTAATTTTTCTTTTTGCAATAACTAGTATTGCTTCCTTTGGACAGCGGTCATTACAATCCATAAATTTAAATCTTCACTTAGGTTCTGCAAGTCACATAGGGGAATTGGCCTCGAGTGATGCTAATGCAATATTACAAGAGGCCAGAAATAGCTTTGGTGGGGAATTTAGTTTTTATACTGGTCCAAAATGGGGAATTGGACTAGAACTTGATTACGGTAAATTATACGCAGATAATGCTAACCATAATAAAGATGATTACACAGGAGTTTTGGTCCGTAGTTCGTTTTTCAATTCCGGAATTCGCGTTACATATAATATTTTACCTTTTGGAAAATATTGGAAAAGAAATTCTGCAACTCCGTATATCTTTGGGATGGGAGGCGTATTATTTAGTCAAAGTAAATACATGACAAATATAATTTATCCTACAACATGTATTTTCGACCCAGGAACAAATATATCGGGTTCATTCGGTGGTGGAATTGGACTGAAGATTCGACACAATGAGCATTGGACAACGAATGCCGAAATTTATAATTATCAAGTTCCTGGGGATCGCCTTGAAGGTTTTCACATAGCCGATGACTCAAGCCCAGATATTTTACTTGGACTACGATTTGGAATTAATTATTCCATCTACACTTGGTAGTTAATGATTTTTAAAAATTTAAAATTATTCACTCAAAAGTACTCGGTCTATATCCGAGCTTCTTTGCTCCATTTTAGGCTTTCCTTTCTCATATAACCAATTTCTTGATACTTCGTCTGAGTATCTGACAGTGTAAAGAACCAAATTATTTTCAATTTCAACTTTATACTCCTTCAGTTTTAATAAAACCAGGGGCAATATAATATGATCATTTGAAACACTGAAAATCGCACTTGCCGCGCCATGCTGAGTCAAGTTTACAATAAGCCCAATATCAGAAAAAATATTATAGATTTCGCTCAGCTGACCTTCTGACAAAAAGCTCAAATCTTTAGTCCGTATCGATAGCATGACCTGATTTGATTTCTTAATTAAGCAAGGAACAACTGGCTTAAGTTTTTTGAAATTTCCAATTTTTGTGGCCTTGGATTCATTATTCAAAAAAGACCTGATATGTAAAATTATATTACGACTTTTCAAAGGCTGTACGGTCTTTGGATGAATCACAGAAGCTCCGAAAAATGCCAATTCTATTGCCTCTTCATAGGGAACCTCTTCCAAAAGCCTAACATTTTCAAAAACCTTTGGATCACCACTCATCAGACCGGGAACATCCTTCCAAATGGTCAATTCCTCCGCATTCAGAGTGTATGCGAATATTGCTGCAGAATAATCTGACCCTTCACGACCTAAGGTCGTATAATCTTGAGTTTCCATGGAATAACCTATAAAACCCTGAGTGATCCAGATACCACGCTGATTTTTCAAATCATTCTGAATGTTTTGCTCTGTTGCTAGAAGATCTATCTCCGCTCTCCTATGGTTATTATTAGTAGAAACAACTCGTCGAGAATCAAGCCAAAAAGACTGGGGATGCTTTGTTTGGATTGCAGCATGTAATATAATTGAAGACACTATTTCTCCAGCAGAAACAATAGCATCATAACGCTTATCGTATGCGAAATCTGAAGGAACTCCTTGAATTCGGTTCCATTCACCTTCCAACCCTAATTTTAGGGTCTGATCCAATAAGCCCATGGAGTCAGATAATTGAAAATGAAAATTTATTACTTCATCCAGTATACTCTTCGCTAAAATTTCATCTCCGTTGATTTTTGCTTCTAAATAAGCTTCTAATGAATTTGTTGTTTTGGCCATTGCTGAAACAACAATTAATAAAGGATCCTTCCCAAAATCAGAGACTAATTCAATAGCTTTTTTTAAAGAATCTGCATCTTTTAAAGAATTACCACCAAATTTAAAAACGGACCAGTTCGTCATCTTTATGAATAAATGAATTGCGGATATTTATATGAATAATTGGATAATTCTTTGTCTGAGAGCCTACATGGATACCAATCTTTTAATATTTCCGAACCAATGGATTCATAAAAATTAATTGCAGGAGTATTCCAGTCTAAAACTTCCCAATGCAGCCTACGAGCATTAATTGATTTTGCCCATTGAATCGTTGCTTCCATTAATCTCCTACCAATTCCTTTACCTCTAAAATGTGACCTTACAACTAAATCTTCAAGATGCGCAGTTAATCCTTTCCAAGTAGAATATCTTTCATGGCATAGTGCCATACCAAATATTTCATCTGAAGAATTTGATACCGCCAAAAAACAAACAAATTTTTTCAACTCCCAATCCATTGATAATTGATCCATAGTGATCTCTACCTGATCCGGTGCTTTCTCAAACACCGCTAGCTCTTGTATTAGCGAAAAAACTACTGGAATATCTGATTTTCTTGCCCAACGAATTGAAATATCCTCCATTTGATCCTTCATTCCGCTAAAGTAATAACCCATACTCTATCTTTAACCCAACCCTTGATTATAATATTTATGAAACATCATCGCCCCACAACCCTTGGAGAATTTTTAATGGAGAATCAAGAGAAATTTCCATATGCGACCGGTGAGTTATCTCAGCTTTTATCATCAATACGTCTTGCCTCAAAAGTTGTAAATAGAGAAATAAATAAAGCAGGCCTTGCGGATATCCTTGGGCTTGCTGGATCTGAGAACATACAAGGTGAAAACCAAATGAAATTAGATGTTTTCGCAAATGATACATTTATAAGGACATTAAGATCTATGGGCGAAGTATGTGGTGTAGCAAGTGAAGAATTAGATGACTTCATTAGTTTTGAGGATAATATTCATTCTTCCAGTAAATATGTTGTTTTAATTGATCCCTTAGATGGAAGTAGTAATATTGATGTAAACGTATCTGTAGGTACTATTTTTAGTATTTACCGAAGGATTAGCGAACCAGGAAGCCCAGTAAAATTAGAAGACTTCCTCCAACCTGGAAATGCTCAAGTAGCTGCTGGATATGTGGTTTATGGGTCAAGTACAATGATTGTTTTTACTACTGGACACGGTGTGAATGGCTTTACTTTAGACCCGAGCATAGGAACCTATTGCCTCTCTCACCCGAATATGAAAATTCCTTCAAAAGGAAATATTTATTCGATAAATGAAGGCAATTATGTTCATTTCCCTGAAGGCGTAAAAAAATATATAAAGTTTTGCCAAACATTGGATTTAAAATCTAACCGACCATATACGAGCCGTTATATAGGATCTCTAGTCTGCGATTTACATCGTAACATATTAAAAGGAGGAATCTATATTTATCCTACAGGAACTATGAGCCCTAATGGGAAGCTGAGGCTACTATACGAGTGTAATCCTTTAGCTTTAATAATAGAACAAGCAGGAGGAAGAGCTACAAATGGAGAAATTCGAATTTTAGACATAAAACCTTCTAAACTTCACCAACGAGTACCTTACTTTGCAGGCTCCACCGAAATGGTCCTTGAGGCCGAATCATTCCTGGTGGAAAGATGATTTGATGCTAGTAAAAGATCTAATTCCATCCTATTTAAAAGATTCCCGATTTAGGGAATTCTATACTAAATGGACTGAAAGTGAGCCAGGTGCATCTATACATCTAATCGGATTAAAAGGATCATTGACTTCTGTAATCGCAGCTTGCACTTACCAGAAATCTAAAAAGTCCATAATTATTGTTCGTTCGGATAAGGAAGAAGCTGCATACTTTTATAATGACCTGCAGAAATTATTAACCACAGAAGATGTTTATTTCTTTCCGGACTCATATAAGAGACCATATTCGGATCAAGAGCAGGTCAATAATATAAATATTGGCCTTCGAACGGAGGCATTAGAAAGGCTATTAATTTGTGAAAAACCATGTTTGGTAATTACATATCCTGAAGCTCTTGCAGAAAAAGTTATTACAAGACAATCATTAAAATCTAAAACTTTAAACATCCGCGTAAAAGATCATATCGATCTAGATTTTTTAAATGAAAGTTTATTTGAATTAGGATTTGAAAGAGTTGACTTTGTGGAATTACCAGGACAATTCTCTGTCAGAGGAGGAATAGTTGATGTTTTTTCATTTTCTCAACAAAATCCCTCCCGAATTGAATTTATTGGTAATGAAGTTGAAAGTCTACGTTCCTTTTCTGTTGATGATCAGTTAAGTTTAAATAATCTTGTCAGCATTACTTTAGTATCAAATATTGAAGACAAGTATAAAAAAGGAATAAGACAGTCACTAATCTCTTATTCAAAAAACATAGCTTCATTGTGGGTTCAAGACCCATCGATTACTGAAGAAAAAATTGAAGCGTGTTTTAAGCACTCAAAAAAAATTTATCAGAATTTAAATTCAAATATTGAAAGAATTGAACCCTCTAGTTTGTATTTATCGAGAAAAGAAATAAAAACTGAATTTGAAAAAAACATATTAATAACCGAATACGGCAGCTTTAATTCAAAAGAAAAATCCTGGGGAACATTAGCAAGAACTTCTTTTGGGAAGAATTTTAATTTATTATTTAAAACTCTGCAGGTACAAGAGCATAAAGGTTCAGAAATATGGTTAATGTGCGGACAAACCCAACAAAAAAAACGTCTTGAATCCATTATATCTGACCTTAGTGAAAAGCCATTAAAAATTAATTGGTTAGATGATGCGTTGCACAGCGGATTCGAAGATCCGTTAGGGGGGAAAATCGCCTTTACAGATCATGAAATATTTGAGAAACATCAAAGATTTAGGCTCAGGGACGGGCTTGGAAAAGCACAAGCTATAACTCTAAAAGAATTAAACTCACTTCAAATTGGTGATTATGTAACCCATATTGATCATGGAATAGGAAAGTTTGGAGGCCTCCAAAAAATTGATGTCCAAGGAAAAGAGCAAGAAGCAATCAAAGTAATCTACAAGGATTCTGACTTATTGTATGTGAGTATACATAGCCTCCACAAAATATCTAAATTTAATTCTAAACAAGGAAGTGCTCCATCATTAAATAAACTGGGCTCCCCCGCCTGGCAAAACTTAAAGAAAAAAACAAAATCTAAGGTCAAGCAACTCGCCTACAGCTTAATCAAACTTTACGCAAAAAGAAAAGAAGCAAAAGGATTTTCATTTTCACCTGATAATTATTTACAAAATGAACTAGAAGCGTATTTCCAATATGATGATACTCCAGATCAAGAAAAAGCATCAGGAGATGTAAAATCTGATATGGAATCTAGTATTCCAATGGACCGACTGATATGCGGAGATGTAGGATTTGGCAAAACTGAAATCGCTATTAGGGCAGCGTTTAAGGCTGTTAATGACAATAAACAAGTTGCAATTCTCGTACCTACAACAATTTTAGCTTTTCAACACTTCAAAACATTCAGTAATCGCCTCAATGGTTTCCCTGTGAGAGTTGAGTATATTAACAGATCTAGGAGCACCAAAGATTTAAAACTTATACTTAACGATTTAAGCGAAGGTAGAGTTGATATACTTATCGGAACCCACAAGCTCGTAAGTAAAGATGTCTATTTTAAAGATTTGGGCCTACTCATAATTGATGAAGAGCAAAAATTCGGAGTTAATGTAAAAGATAAACTGAAAACGTTAAAAGTCAATGTAGATACCTTAACTCTTACTGCTACTCCGATCCCAAGAACCATGCAATTCTCATTGATGGCTGCTAGAGATTTGAGTGTAATGAATACCCCTCCTGAAAATAGACAGCCGATAGATACTCAAATTATTGGATTTAAGGAAGAGAAAATACGGGATATCCTTAATTACGAAGTTAGTCGCGGGGGACAAGCTTTCTTTATTCATAATCGAGTTGAAAACATAAAAGAAATTGCTGGGGCTTTACAAAGGCTATTACCGGATGTTAAAATAGCAATTGGTCATGGTAAAATGAAGGGGAAAGATCTGGAAGATGTTTTAGTGGATTTTATGGAAGGAAAGTATGATATTCTTGTTAGCACCACTATTGTAGAGAGTGGACTTGATGTTCCGACAGCAAATACTATGATCATTAATCAAGCGCATAGATTTGGCCTCAGCGATTTACACCAGATGAGAGGAAGGGTGGGAAGATCAAACAAAAAAGCATTTTGCTATTTAATATCACCTCCAGTAATTGGCCTACCTGATGAATCAAGAAAAAGGCTACAAGCCCTTGAACAATTTTCTGATTTAGGATCTGGATTTAAAATTGCTTTAAGAGATCTTGAAATCAGAGGGGCTGGCGACCTATTGGGAGGTGAGCAAAGTGGATTTATAAATGACCTAGGGTTTGAAACATATCAAAGGCTTCTTTCAGAAGCAGTTCATGAATTAAAGAATGAAGATTTTAAAGAAATTTATGAGAATCAAAAAGATGGCTTAAAAGAGAATAATATTGAATGTCAAATCGATACTGATCTAGAGCTATTATTTCCAGATAAGTATATCAATTTTGTCGAAGAGCGACTAAGAATTTATCGTGACTTGAACAGTCTCAATAATGAATCTGAATTAGATAACTTCGCCAAAGGGCTCGAAGATAGATTCGGGTCAATGCCAAAGCAAGCAAATGATCTACTAAAATCAATGAAACTAAAATGGTTAGGAAACTCTTTGGATCTGGAAAAAATAATTTTAAAAGGAGGTAAATTAATTGCGCATTTCCCAAATAGCGAATCAAAAAAACCTTCGGAAAAAATCATTTCAGCTTTTTTATCAAAAATAACTGAGAATCCAAAAAGGTTTAGGATGAAACAAACAAGTCGATTATCAATAATTGTGGACAATATCAATTCTGTAAATGAAGCTTTTATAACTTTAGAGAGCATCAAAAATCATCAACCAATACTAAGCAAAACAACATGAATGCAATCCAATCATTTGGCATAGATAAACAATACGAAAATCATGTTGCTCTTCATCCATTGGATCTGACTATTCCCGAGGGAAGTGTTTTTGGACTTCTCGGACCAAACGGAGCTGGAAAAACCACACTGCTTAGAATCATAAATCAAATTATATCTCCCGATAATGGATCGGTTAGCTTTTATGGCCAAAATATTCGTTCTTCCGATAGCCGCCATATTGGTTACCTTCCGGAGGAACGCGGACTTTATAAAAAAATGAAAGTCGGAGAACAGTCCATGTATCTTGCTCAATTAAAAGGCTTGAGTCGAAATGAAGCAAGGAAAAGACTTCATTGGTGGTTCAAAAAATGGGAACTCGAAACTTGGTGGGATAAAAAAGTTGAGGAATTATCAAAAGGAATGGCTCAAAAAGTTCAGTTTATTACCACGGTCCTTCATGAGCCTAAACTACTAATATTTGATGAACCGTTTAGTGGCTTAGATCCTGTAAACGCAGCTCTAATTAGAGATGAAATGCTCAGAATCAGAAAAGAAGGCGCAACAATAGTTCTCTCTACCCATAGGATGGAGAGTGTTGAAGAACTTTGCAGTCATATTGCATTACTGAACCATGGAGAGAAAATCTTGGATGGAACGGTAAATGAAATACGGGAATCACATCGCAATGGAAACTTTAGATTATTATACCGATCAAATGAACCTATTACCCTCTCACTTCCGGACCAAGTAGAGATGTCTCAAAACTTAAGAGATTTTAATAAAGGAATCTGTATCGCTGAAATTCAAAGCATAAAATTAAATAGCTCTGAAATTATAAGTGCGTTAGCACATCAAGTAGATACAATCCGATTTGAAGAAATCATACCGAGTATGAACGATATTTTTATTAAATCAGTAAAGAAATGAGTCCATTTATTATTATCGCATTGCGAGAATTTACGACAAGGGTTAAAAATAAAACTTTTCTAATAATGTCAATTTTAGGGCCTATTGGAATAGGTGCACTCATAGTTATTCCTGCTCTTTTGTCTAGTGGAGATGAAGATCCAAAAAAATTGCTTGTTGTAGATAATTCTTATCTCCTGGTGGGTACTGAAACAATATCAGAGCATAGTTTTCAATATCTGAATCCGGAGGAATTTGATGAAAAATCCGCAATCTCCGCAGTTCGGGAAAAAGAAATTTATGATGGTCTATTATTTCTTCCTCCTTCTGTAAATGGAGATCCAGATTTTATACTTCGCAACACAAGATTATACTCAAAAGGTGATATTGGAATAGATCTAACCCGCGACATAGAAAGGCGGCTAGGGAAATTAGCTACTGAGGAAAAGTTAAAAATCAATGGGGTTGATCCCTCCATTGTAAAAAACTCTACTACAGTTGTAAATATTAAAAACTTAAACTTAACAGAAAATGGTTCTGAAGCCAGTTCTCTTGTGCTAAAAATGGCTATCGGATTCGGAGCTTCTTTTTTCATTTATATGTTTGTTTTTCTATATGCCGCGCAAATAATGAGAGGTGTAATAGAAGAAAAAACTTCGAGAATAATTGAAGTAATTATAACATCGGTAAAACCCACACAACTTCTTTTGGGGAAAATAATAGGCATTGCAGGTGTGGGACTTCTACAATTTTTAATTTTAATTACTTTCAGCACAGTGATATATTACATTGCTGGAAGTCTTTTACTGGAATCAGATATTACCCAAATCACACCAGCTCAAATAAGTAGTGCAGGAGGCTTGAAGAATGGAGAAAATCAAGGAGTGATAAACCAAATTATTGAGGGTATGAATAGCTTGGATATTCCGAGTCTCATAGGATTTTTTATTTTTTATTTTCTCGGGGGGTATCTCCTTTATGGAGCATTATTTGCTGCCGTAGGATCAGCTGTTGATGCAGAAGCTGACACACAGCAATTCATGATTCCACTAACAATCCCATTATTAATAACGTTAATGCTGTCTACACCGATGATGCAAGAACCCAATGGAAATCTAGCAATATGGTTGTCATTAATACCATTTTCCTCACCTTTGGCAATGATGGTAAGACTTCCATTTGGAGGTGTTCAAACTTGGGAAATTGTTTTGAGTATGCTCCTATTAATTATCGGATTTCTTGGAACAACATGGATTTCAGCAAAAATATATCGTGTTGGAATCTTAACTTACGGAAAGAAAGCAAGCTATAAAGACCTTTACAAATGGTTACGCAGAAAATAATAAACAAATGAATATGACCTTTTCTAACTTTCTTGAACTAGTGCTTTTCAAATATGATAGCATCAGTGTAACGCTATTCGACATTATTCAAGTCTTTGTTATTCTCTCATTTGCAAGATTAATAACATATTCTATCAAGCGAATATTTACTCGAGCAGTATCTCGAAAAAGGGTCGATCATGGAACCGCGTATTCATTAAGGCAATTATTAAATTATTTCATTTGGATCATAACGATACTATTCACTCTTGACTTTTCGGGGATAGAGATTACAGTGATCTTGGCATATTCAACTGCTCTTTTTGTTGGATTAGGTCTAGGGTTACAAGATACATTTAGAGACTTTATCTCGGGAATCATATTGCTTACTGAAAGAAGTATCTCTGCAGGAGATATTATCGAAATTGATGGAATGATAGGGATAGTTAAGGAGTTGGGACTTCGAACAACCAAAATCTCCACTCGAGATGATATTTCAGTAATTCTACCAAATAGTAAATTAACGAATCAAGGAGTTATCAATTGGAGTCACCAAAACAAATCGACACGTTTTCATATTGCTGTTGGAGTTGCATATGGTTCGGATACTCGACTTGTCGAAGAAGTTTTAATAAAATGTCTCAAAGAGCATCATGATGTTCATGCAAAACCGGCACCGTCAATTCAATTCACTAACTTCGGAAGCAGCTCTTTAGAATTCAATGCTAATTTTCACAGTTCAAACTTGTTTAGAATAGAATTTACAAAATCAGAATTGAGATACTCAATTGATGAAGCCTTCAGGGAGAATAATATCACCATCGCCTTTCCTCAAATGGATGTGTGGATGCATAACAAATAAGAATTATTCATGGCGCGCATACTAATCGTAGAAGACGAAAAAGCAATTCGGAATGTTCTCAAGAATATTCTTGTGAATGAGGATAACTCGCATGAGATATTTGAAGCTGAAGACGGCGAGATTGGTTTGAGCCAATTAAATGATCATACTTTCGATTTAGTTCTTTGTGATATCAAAATGCCCAAAAAAGACGGTATAGAAGTATTAGAGTTCATAATGGAGAATTATGGAGACACCCCTACCGTTATGATCTCTGGTCATGGAGATATTGATACAGCAGTAGCATGTATCCGAAAAGGCGCTTATGACTACATAGCCAAACCACCAGATTTAAATAGACTTGTGACAACGATTAGACAGGCTATTGATCGAAAAGTCTTGTTACAGGAAAATAAACGTTTGCGTAAAAAAGTTGATAGCAAATTCGCCATGATTGGGACATCTAGGTCTTTAGAGATTGTTAGAAATATGATCAAAAAAGTGGCCCCAACAGATGCACGTGTTTTAATAAGCGGCCCAAATGGTTCAGGAAAAGAAATTGTTGCAAATCAATTGCATCAACTCAGTGCTCGGTCAAAACAGTCTTTTGTTGAGGTTAATTGCGCTGCAATCCCCTCAGAATTGATCGAGTCTGAATTATTCGGACACATAAAAGGTTCATTTACTTCTGCAATAAAAGACCGGAAAGGAAAATTCGAATTGGCACATGGTGGAACCTTGTTTTTAGATGAAATCGGTGACATGAGTCTTTCTGCCCAGGCAAAAGTTTTACGCGCTCTTCAAGAAAACCAAATAACACCTGTCGGCTCAGGGAAATCTATAGCCGTCAATGTTCGAATTATTGCAGCTACTAATAAAAATATTAAAGAAGAAATAAACTCAGGTAGATTTAGAGAAGATCTTTATCACCGTTTAAGCGTGATTGTAATCGATGTTCCATCTCTGAATAAGAGACGTCAGGATATTCCAGATCTAATTGATCATTTTTTAAAAAGTCTCACAAACCAAGGTTTCGGGAAAAAGACATTCTCAAAAGAAGCTATAGATCATTTAACATCAGCGAACTGGACCGGTAATGTAAGAGAGCTAAGAAATGTAGTTGAGAGACTGCATATCTTAGGATCAAATCCTGTTTTAGCAGAAGAGGCCTCTAAGTATTCTTAAGGGCAACAATTCCTATTTGATTATAAAATCTACTTATTAATAAGTATGCACTTAAAGTTAGACCGATAGCTAAAGCCACCCATACCCCAATAGCTCCCCAACTAAAATAAGTTCCAAGTAACCATTCTAATGGTAAAGCGATCACATAATATGAAACAAAGGAAATAACTGTTGGGGTCTTAACATCTTGCATACCCCGAAGGACTCCCAAAGCTGTAGCCTGAAGTCCATCGCTTATTTGAAAAATTGTCGCCACTATTAATAAAGAAGATGCTGCTGAAATTACATCCATATCGGTTGTGTAAAATGAAGGGAGAATATTTCGAAGGGTAAAAAATAATATTCCCGTAAAAATCATAAATGCTATTGTTAGAGAAAATAAACTCTTACCTGCATTTAAAGCTTCCCCTCCTCTCTTTGCACCTAGTAATTGACCCATTCTTACTGTTCCTGCTGCGCCTAATCCTGTCGCTGCCATGTATGATACGGATGCAAGATTAATGGCTATTTGGTGAGCAGCAAGCTGACTAGGTCCGTATGTACCTATTATCCAAGCACTTGCCGCAAATGCGCTGACTTCAAATACATATTGTAAACCTGATGGCAAACCCAATTTTAATAAAGATCTAATTGCTCTGATTGAAATGATAACGTTGTCCTGGACTATTTTATAATTATTTCTTTTTTCAAGAACAAAATACCAGACATGAATTGCCATAATAATTCTTGCAATTATTGTAGCAATACCGGCACCTAATATTCCTAAAACGGGAAAAGAAAATAATCCAAATATTAATACTCCGTTGAGTAATACATTCACTAAGTTACCAATCAAACTTATTCTCATCGGAGTTTTAGTATCGGCCATACCTTCCAGATACTGCTTACCAGAAAGAAAAAGCATAAATGGAATGTATGAAACCATAATTAAAATTAAATAAACCCTACTCTCTTCAATAACTTCAATCGATTGATTGGTCTTTTGAACAAAAAGAAACAATAGCCAAGCAAAAAGAAACATTATTATGGAAGTCAAAAGATTGACTAAAGTAGAATTCTTAAGTAATCGATATGCCTTACCCCATCTTTTTTGACCATATGCCCTGGCAACCAAAGGAGTTAAACCATATGCCACTCCAATCCCAAAAACAAGAGGAACAGAGGTTATGGATCCAGCTAAAGAGACTGCCGCAAGTGAAACAACACCCAATTGACCAACCATAATTGAATCTGCGACAGATGTAACAATATGCCCTAATTGACCAATAATCACCGGAAGAGCCAATGGTACATTTTCTCGCCATTGGAATATTTTAGACATCAATCCATGGACTCGTAACGATCCACTTCTCTGATATAGAATGTATTTGCCTCATCTAACAGACGATTCATCTCATCCGTCAATTCAGTCTCATCCTCGCCTCCAATTTGGTCTAGCCACTCTACTTCGTCAGTGTCCAGGTCTATTACAAATCTTGGATATTCAGTATGAATAATGTATACGTTTTCAGGCTGATCAGTATTGTCTCCAACCAAAAATTTAGGAATCGCCATGATAGAATTAATTTTAACTCGTTATTTGGACCAAGGTACAATTTAAGAGCAGTACATTTATTGTGTGAATGTCATATTCTTTGCAAGAAAAACTTTACTTGATCAATCTGGTGGAGATACAGTTCAAGTTTTAGAGACTATAAAGGCTCTTAAAAAAAGAGGGCATAATGTTATACTGATTCTTTCTGTAAGCAAATTAAATAAAGAAATACGCAGATCTAAATATGATGTGATTCACTCAATAAACTTGGGGCGATATGTTGACCAATATCATTGTTATCAAATTCGAAAAAAATATCCACAAATCAAGTGGGTCATATCCTCTATATTAGTCGACTACAAAGAATATGAAATAAAAAGAGGTTTTATATGGAAATATTTACCTTATCAAATTCAAGAAAATATTAAAGTTTTCCTTAGGGCACTTTTAGGTAAAGATCGATGGCCGGCAATAGGGTTAATTTTTTTAAAAAATCCATTATTAAAGTTTACCTGGACAGCAGATCATATTCTAACCACTACATCTGCAGAAGCCCATAGAATAAAACGAATAACAGGTTTAGGGAATAGTGTCAAAGTTGTGCCTCCGGGATTAGAGCACTTATCAGTAGCTAATCAAAAAAAACGTAATGGCTACGTGGTTCTGGGAAGAATAGAAGGGATCAAAAATCAAATTGAAGCAATTAATGCTTGGAAAATACTACATAAGAGCGGTTTTGCAGAACCTTTAACAATAATTGGAGACGAAGGGTCAAACCATAAAAAATATACTCAAGCTTTTAAACTTGCAATAAAAGAAGCGCAAAATCAAGGGGCAAAAGTCTCTTGGAAAAGAGCTATTAAAAGTGAGGAAACACCTGAATTATTATCGAAAACATATGGAGTAATTATTCCATCATTATTTGAAACTTTTGGATTGACATCAATTGAAGGTCTGCAGGCTAAATGCCAAGTGATTCTCTCTGAAAATGCTGAAAGCTCCAAAGAACTCGAAAAACATGTTTTTCTATGTATGCCAGCTGCCGAGCAAATTGCAAACTCGGTTTTATCAGCGCATAAGAACCCAAAAGAAAATGCATCACTTGATAAATACTCATGGCATAAAGCTGCTGAAAGTTTAGAGAATATTTATTCCATTAAAACCCGATTCATAGCATTGAGTGGATCTCGGGGAATGCCTAATAGATATGGAGGGTTTGAAGAAATGGTTGACCATGTTTCCAGAAGGCTATCAGATACAGGAAATCGAGTTTGGGTTAGTACCTCATCAAAACATCCTAAACCTGATTACCAATACCCTGGAATTCTAAGAAAATTTCATTGGGATCCCGAGACACTAATGGGGCCATTTGCACAATTCATATATGACTGGATCAGCATAAGATCCATTAATCAGTGGAAACCTGATTCACACATAACCCTTGGGACAACTAGCTCCTCTCCTTCCTTACTATTTCAAAAATGGTTTTACCGCACCAATGTAGCAGTTCACCTAGATGGAATTGAATGGAAACGGGGTAAATACTCGCGTATCGTACGAAATTATCTGAAATTATCAGAGCAATTAGCAGTAAAATCGTCAGAGATAATTATTTCTGACAATCCTGGAATAACAGATTATTGCAATAGAAACTACGAGAAGCCCATTCGCGAAATATCATATGGCACAGAGGTTCAAAAAAAACTAAATAAAGAAGAACTTCATGATATTCTAATAAAATTTGGCCTAAGAAAAGATAAATATGCACTAATAATTTGTAGACTAGTCCCTGAAAATAATATTCTTGAAATTCTGACTGAGCTAATCGATGAAACTCCTATCGCAATAGTTGGCAATTGGAGTACTCGATACAGTCAGAATATTTTAAACTTATTTCACGGGAATTTGAATTTTGTCCAAATTGAAAGTGAATATGATCCAATCATAACCCAAGCCCTGAGGCAGGGTTCATCAATATATATTCACGGACATAGTGTTGGCGGGACAAATCCTGGGCTTCTTCAAGCTATGTCAGCTGATTGCAAAATTGTGGCCCATGATAATATATTCAATAGATCTGTCCTCGGAAGTAAAGGTGTTTATTTCAATACCTCTAATCCTGCCTTAAAAAAGATTTGGCTCAAGAGAAACTCCATTGACCAAGATTGGAAGGATAAACTAAAAACACATAATTGGAATGAAATCACAGAAAAATACACCGAAGTTGCCGAATATTTAGCTTTGAAAAAACCTTAAACTAAATCCATTTTTGTTTTCCTAAAAGAGTCGCACCAATTATTTTCAAATCCAAAATAAAAGACCAATTCTCGATATAATATATGTCAGCACGAATTCTTTCCTCCATTAGTTCTATATCTTTAGATCCGGTTAAGCCTCGGGCCTGAGCTAAGCCTGTCATTCCAGGCCGAACCCAATGCCTTATCCCATAATTATTAATAGCTTTTGTGTATTCGCTATGATCCGATAGCATATGGGGCCTTGGGCCCACTATACTCATAGTGCCAATAAACACATTCCACAGTTGGGGAAGCTCATCAAAATGATTTTTTCTTAATATTTTTCCTAAAAAAGTAATGCGATTATCCTTTGATTTAGCCTGAATATCTTCTTCTGAACCCTTATACATAGTTCTGAACTTCCATATTCTGAAATTATTTCCAGCTATCCCCACTCTAGTTTGAGAATAAAATATGGGCCCTCTTGAATTAATCGTAATCAGAATACCTATAATAGGAGTTAGCCATGACAAAATAAATAACAAGCCGAAAAATGAAATGAAAACATCAAGTAATCTCTTCATAAATGAGGAAAAGAAAAAGCTCAGAGGTTCAGGACGAATATCCATAATTGGAATATTACCAAATGATGTTAACCGTGTACGGTTTGCAACTAAAACGCCCAAATCGGGTACTAACCTCAGCCTGATACCTAGTTCATCAGCAAGTCTTGATGCTGAGCGCATTTGTTCAGGTGAAACCCATAATTCTTCATATTTATTTGATAATTCTTGCACCGTGGGTAAAACATCAAATCTTTTTCCAATTTTATACCCATACTCAGGATGACGATTGAGTTCAATACCTAATCTTTCCCATTGACTTCCAGTGCCCACAGTTGCAATTATTTTTGAAGCGTTTTTATTTAAAAGATAATTTCTCAATCCATAAATCCAAAAGAAGCGGAAGATTGTACCAAAAAATAAATATGAAAGCACAAATAAAAACAAGAATATTCGGGAATAATAGATTGAGGTCTTTAAAATAAAAACAACTAGAGCTATCGTAGATATGTGCAGAAATACCATCCTATAAAAACTAGACAGAACACTTCTTACCTCCACTCCAACCTTTAGTTTATGAACATTAAAAACTAATGAAAAACTGATCCAAAGAACAAAAACTAAAATAAATAATATCAAATATTGATCATAATAAAGAGGGTTATTGACAGATAAATTACCAAGTCGAACATTCACCCAAAGCAAAAACGAACCAATTAAAATAGCTCCATCCGCTAAAAAAAAAATAAATTCTGATGAACGTATACCTCTTGACTCCATTCAGACCATAAGTTAACCTTATTTTTGAGTATGGCGATGAATGACTTATTTACATCTCTGACATATTTGAAGGGTGTTGGACCATATAAGGCCGGACTAATGTCTTCTGAGCTAGGAATCAGAACATTTGGAGACCTTATTGAATACTTTCCATTTAGATACATAGATCGATCAGTAGTTTACCAACCAAATGAAGTTTCACCAGGTCCTGCTGAAATTCAGGTGCAGGGTGTTTTATCAGAAATTAAACTTCTTGGTCATGGTCCAAAGAAAAGACTGACTGCTAAATTAAATTCGGATAATGCTAGTATTGAACTAATTTGGTTTAAAGGAGTTAAGTGGATTCAGAAATCCATTAATGCAGGGAATGAAGTCATCGCCTATGGTAGAATTTCCTATTTCAAGGGAAATTTCAGTATGTCCCATCCCGAATTGGAATCAATCACATCATTTAAAAAAAATGGTTTTTCAGGAATGTATCCCGTTTATTCTTCCACTGAAAAATTATCCGCATCAGGATTAAATAGCAAAGGACTGGCAAAACTTATTTCAGACCTTCTTAATTATTTTCGTGGACCTCAATTAAATTGGCTCCCTGAATCTATTGTCAAAAATAAAAATTGGCCGTCTAGAGGAGCGGCTTTAAAAGAAATGCACTATCCTAAAAATGCCAAGAGATTATCAATCGCGCGAGAAAGGTTGGCTTTTGAAGAAGTGTTTTTAGACCAGCTTATATTCGCGTATAAACGCAAGAGTCACCTTGCTCAAAATGGGGGGTTTATATTTTCAAAGCTGAAGCCAAATTTTCATAATTTTTACGAAAACATTCTTCCATTTGAGTTAACGAATGCTCAAAAAAAGGTAATAAAAGATATCAGGGTAAATGCAGCGTCTGGTCTGCATATGAACCGTCTAATCCAAGGAGATGTCGGCTCAGGAAAGACACTTGTAGCATTTATGTCCATACTAATGGCAGTTGATAATGGATATCAAGCAGCAATGATGGCCCCGACAGAAATTTTGGCGCAGCAACATTATTCTAGTTTAACACCATGGGCAGAAAAACTTGGCATAACTATTAATCTTTTAACTGGATCTGTTAAAAAATCTGCAAGAAAGATAATTTTTAAAAATCTTGAGTCAGGAGATATTGATATACTTGTAGGGACTCATGCATTAATAGAAGATCCTGTTATTTTCAAAAATTTAGGAATTGCAATCATTGATGAACAGCATAAATTTGGAGTTGGGCAAAGAGCCAAACTCCGGAAAAAAAATAATCCATCTCCACATATTTTAGTAATGACAGCCACCCCAATTCCAAGAACATTGGCAATGAGTATTTATGGAGACCTAGACCTTTCTATAATTGATGAACTTCCTCCAGGAAGAAAGTCGATAAAAACATTACATAGAACAGATCATAATCGTCTACAAGTATGGGGATTTATAAAAGATGAAATTTTAAAAGGTCGACAGATTTATATAGTTTATCCATTAATCGAAGAAAGTGAAAAACTTGACTTTAAAGATTTAATGGATGGCTATGAGAGTATAATTAGAGATTTCCCAAGACCCGATTTTGAAATATCAATTGTTCATGGACGAATGAAATCGGAAGACAAACAATGGGAAATGCAAAGATTTGTTAATGGCGAAACGCAAATAATGGTATCTACAACAGTAATTGAAGTAGGCGTAGACGTGCCGAATGCGAGTGTTATGATAATAGAAAACGCCGAAAAATTTGGACTTTCGCAGCTACATCAATTAAGAGGAAGAGTAGGTCGAGGAGGGGAAAAATCATACTGTATATTAATTACCGGGGATAAACTAAGTGACAATGGTCAAATACGAATTGATACATTATGTAAAACCAATGATGGATTCGAAATAGCCAATGTTGATATGAAACTCCGAGGGCCAGGAGAAGTTATGGGTACCCGCCAAAGTGGTTCTCTAGACTACAAAATCGCCAATATTATTGAAGATGGCGAATTAATCGAATGGTCTAGGAAAATTGCTGAATCTTTGGTCCTAAACGATCCTAAATTAGAAAAAGCAGATAATGAAAAATTAAGATACAGGTTTTCAGAATATTCCAGACACAAAATAAAATGGGGATCTGTGGCATAATTTGTGATCCGATTATTCCAAATTAAAATTTAAAAATGAAAATCAGACCGCTAAAAAAAATTCGCCCTTTTTGGCGCTCTGTCTCATTAACTCACAGATTTTATCAAATCAGTGGAGGGTATAAGTTCTTAATTCAAGGATTTCGAAAGCTTGGATTGGTGATAATAATTTTTGCTGTGGCAATTTGGCTCTTAAATAATTATTTAGTTGATATTGAATCTATTGCAGAATGGATAACAACAAAATTTCATTGGACTGCTGTCATAATGTTATTAGGAATATCCGAAATAGTGACTGGTATCTTACCTCCCGATTTTTTTATTTTATGGGCAGGCGAGATGCAACACCCATATCTCATGACCCTTCTTTTGGCAATTGTAAGTTACTTAGGTGGAGTTTTAAGCTACTTTATTGGTAGACGAATACATTATTTCCCCATTGTTCAAAAATGGATAAACAATAAATTCGAAGAGCAATCTTTACAACTAAAGAAATTTGGCGGGCTTCTAATATTTTTATCGGCTATAGCTCCTTTACCATTTGCCCCCGTATGCACAATTGCAGGAATAGTGAATTTTAGATTGAGATTATTTTTGATACTCGCAACTACGAGATTTTTAAGGTTTTTCTTGTACGCTTTTTTTATATTTGGTTTAACATGATTCTTATTTAGATCAAAATAGTACAGAATTTCTTCTAGCAAAGGATGAATTACTGTGTATTTTTGCAGCTATGTTAATTTCTAAAGAATGGTTAAACGACTATATTGAAACTGAGCTTTCTGATGAAGGTTTATCTGATATTTTAACATCTACGGGATTAGAAGTTGAAAAAATTGAACAAGTAGATCAAATAGAAGGTGGACTAAAAGGGGTAGTCGTAGGTGAAATTGTATCACTGTCTAAACATCCAAATGCGGATAGACTATCATGTACTAAAGTTAATATTGGAACTGATGAGCTTCTAAATATTGTTTGTGGAGCATCAAATATTGCGGTTGGACAAAAAATTCCAGTTGCCACAATTGGTTGTACCATATATCCAGAAAGTATTGAGAAAGGGGTTAAGATAAAAAAAGGAAAAATACGAGGTGAGTTATCAGAAGGAATGCTTTGCGCTGAGGACGAACTTGGCATTGGAAAATCACATGATGGGATTTATATTTTGGGTGATGATGCAATTTCAGGCACTCCCCTTTCAGAATATTTAGGTCTAAAATCTGATTCCATTTTTGAAATTGGGTTAACTCCAAATAGAATGGATGCTATGAGCCATTTGGGAGTTGCCAGAGATCTAAGGGCAGCGGCGACTCATAAAAAAATCAAATATATTTGGAATGAAAATAATATCAGTGAATGGTCTAAGTCCGATTCAAATATTGAAATTAACATTCAAGATAAATATGCATGCCCACGATATAGAGTACTAAGCATAAGCGGGTTAAATAATATGTCTTCTCCGGACTGGCTTATGCGCCGTCTAAAAGCTATTGGACTAAAACCTATAAATGCCATTGTGGATATTACTAACTATGTCCTCAATGACAAGGGGCATCCAATTCACGCCTTTGATACTGGAAAAATTATAGGTAATTCTATTCAAATTAGGAGAGCGAAAAGCAACGAAGAACTAATTACACTTGACGGAGTAACTAGGAAGCTACACAAAGAAGATTTAGTGATCGCAGATAGTCAAGTACCATTGGCTCTTGCTGGAGTTTTTGGGGGGCAGAATTCAGGAGTTAGTGAGGATAGCACGGATATTATTATTGAATCTGCATGGTTTGATCCCGTCGTGATAAGGAAAACTGCAAAAAGGCATGGTCTGAATACCGATGCATCATTCAGATATGAAAGAGGTGTTGATCCAAATATTGGTATCGATGCTCTTGTTTTAGCATGGAAATTAATCAACGAAATATTTCCAAATGCTACTATTACAGGGTTTTCTGAAAAGAGTTTAAATGACTCCCGATTCGATAATCGAATTATTGAAATTGATTTAACTCGAATAACTAAATTAATTGGTCACGATATAAATCAAAGTGAAGTCATATCCATCCTTGATTCATTAGATATTTCCTCAACCATATTGACAAGATCAAATTTAGAATTATCCATACCAGCCTATCGATGGGATGTTACAAGAGAGGCTGATATTGCTGAAGAGATATTAAGAATTTATGGTTTCAATTCTATTCCTTTTCCCGAGAGAATGCGCTTAAGCTTGGCTGAAAATGAAGTAATATCAAATGAATCTTTAAGAAGAAAAGCAACAGACTACCTTGTAGCTAATGGGCTTTATGAGATTATGAATAATTCGCTCACAAGCTCAGAGTTATACTCGAATCATCCAAGTATTAACTCTGAAAACAATGTAAAAATACTTAATCCACTAAGTCAAGAGTTAGAAATCATGCGTCCGACATTATTGATGGGCGGATTGAATGCGATTAGTTATAATTCAAAAAGACAAGAATCCAATATATCTATTTTTGAATTTGGGCGAGTTTATTCTAGTTCTCAAGAAAATAATTATTCTGAAAAAAATCATTTAGGAATTTGGCTAAGCGGAGAGTTTCCCAGATCTCACTGGAATAAAGAAAAAACTAAAGTTGATTTCTTTACATTAAAAGGCATTAGCATTGGCTTACTTGCTTACTTAGGTATTGATAAAATAAATGAAATAGAGCAGGAGCCTATTGCTGGAAACTGGTCCGGTGGTATAAGATTAGAAAGTGGTCAAAAGGTATTGGCAACAATCTCTTGGGTAGATGAATGGGCTTTAAAAAAATCAGATGTTAAAGAAGCAGTTTTGGCAAGCATTTTCCATTGGGATAACGTTTGTCAAATTGCTAAAATTTCCAAAGTGCGATATAAAGAAACTCCAAAATTCCCCAAAGTGACAAGAGATTTAGCAATAATTGTAAAGTCTGAGATTAAATATGCAGCTATCAAACTTGCAATTAAAAAATCTAAAGAAAAAACGCTAGTTGACTTTGAACTTTTTGATGTTTTTCAAGGAGAAAAAATTGGAAAAGACCGAAGTTCATTTGGAGTAAGATTAATTTTTCAAGATTTAAGTAGAACCCTTAAAGATTCTCAAATTGAAAAGTCAGTATCGAGAATTATTGATTTCTTAAAATCTGATGTTGATGCAGAGATTAGATCCTAATAATACTTAATATTTATCAAGTATATCTCCTAGAGCATTATCATATAAATCCCTGAAAAAATTGACATCCCCCCAATCCTGGTCATCAATGCGTATTGCGCCTTTTGTTACATGACCTACAAGATGAAATTCAACATCTTTCGTCATCATAAGATCGATTAATTCATCTTCATTATCAGGCGAAACGCTAATTATAATTCGACTTTGACTTTCACCAAAAAGATAGGCATCATTTCTAACAGAAGAATCAGTTGTTATATCAAATCCTAAATTCGAGAGCATAGCGCTCTCCATTAAGGTAACAAAAAGACCACCTTCTGAAATATCGTGAGCACTTGATATAATTTCTTTTTTTATCAGATTTTGAACTTTTTTATGCACGAGAAATTCTTGTTCAAGATCAAAAATAGGTGCCGGAGATTCGTCAACTCCGTGAATATTAACAAGATATTGACTCGAAGCAATGTCTTCATAAGTTGGACCTATTTGGTAGATCAAATCTCCTTTGGTTTTGTATTGAATTGTTGTAACATTGTCGATATCCTTGATCAAACCAATCATGGCAATTGTAGGTGTTGGAAAAACGGGTTCAATTGTATCCCCTACTTGAGTTTGATTATAAAAACTGACATTTCCTCCAGTAACTGGAGTTCTAAACCGCTCACAAGCCTTTGACATTCCTTTTATTGCCCCAGTAAACTGCCAATAGACTTCTGGATTATATGGGTTTCCAAAATTTAAACAATTTGTTATTGCGGATGGCTCGCCGCCTGAGCAGATAATATTCCTAGCATTCTCTGAGACAGCAATCATTGTTCCCACTTCAGGATCAGCATGAACATATCGACTATTACAATCTACAGTCATCGCTATTGCTCTCCTAGACCCTTTGATATTAACTATTGACGCATCACTGGGTTTATTAGTGGAACGATTTTTTGTTCCAACCATGGAATCATATTGCTCATAAATATATTTTTTTGACGATATATTAGGTAATGCTATTATTTTTTTTGCAACGTTTAATAGATCTTTTGGTTCCGGAATTTTTTTTATGTCGAATTTCTTGAACTCTTTAAAATAAATGGGTTCTTTAATTTCACGATCATAAATTGGGGCACCTCCTCCAAGTACAAGAGACTCAGCTGGTATTTCCGCAATTTTTTCCTCATTCCAGAAATATCGTAATAGTGGCCCTGCTGTTACAACACCAATCTTCTTACAATGAATGTCCCACTTATCAAAAATCTCTTGTACATCATTTTCGCGACCTTTATCTACTACAACTAGCATTCTCTCTTGTGATTCTGAAAGCAGAATTTCCCATGGTTCCATTCCCTCTTGGCGAGTTGGAACTTTATCAAGCCAAATATCCATACCTACTTTTCCACCAGCACTCATTTCGCTAGTGGAGCAGGTTATCCCTGCAGCTCCCATGTCTTGCATTCCTTTGACAGCATCAATTTTTGCTAATTCCATAGTTGCCTCAAGCAAAAGCTTCTCCTGAAAAGGATCTCCAACTTGAACTGAAGGAATGTCATTTGCACTGTCTTCGGTTAAATCCTTTGAAGCAAATGCTGCCCCATGAACACCATCTCTTCCTGTTGAACTTCCAACAATATAAACTGCATTACCAACACCCTCAGCCTTAGCGGAAATCTGACCACCTACGTCAACTATGCCCGCAGAGAAAGCATTAACTAATGGATTCTGCTCATAACATTTATCAAAATAAACTTCACCCCCAACCGTAGGAATACCGAAAGAATTGCCATAGGTACTAATGCCTTTTACCACCCCATCAACGAGCCATTTGGTGCGAACAGAATTTGGATCGCCAAAACGAAGGCTATTTAGTTGAGCAATAGGACGAGCACCCATTGTGAATATATCACGATTTATCCCACCAACTCCTGTTGCAGCGCCCTGAAAAGGCTCTAATGCCGAAGGGTGATTGTGTGATTCGATTTTAAAACAACACGCCAAACCCTCGCCAATATCAACTAAACCAGCATTTTCTTCACCAGCTTTTGCAAGCATTTGGGGTCCATCTTTAGGTAATTTCTTTAACCATTTTATCGAGTTCTTATATGAGCAATGTTCTGACCACATAACAGAATAAATATTCAATTCTGTAAAATTTGGAGTCCTACCCAATACATTACAGATTTCATCATATTCTTCAGGCAACAGACCCAATTCCTGAGCAGTTTCGACAGTTGTAGATGATAATGAATCCATGTGCGATATTCTTTGACTCAAAGGTACAACCAGGCATAACTACCTTAGATCTATGAATTCATTATTAAAGATATTTTTTTCACTACTAATTGTTAGTTTTATTGGATGCTCGTCAACATCGATAAGCATGCAATTCCTTGACTCTAATCTACAAGATAATATCAATCAAATACGAAAACTGGTAGATGAGGTTGATAGCTTGTTAAATAATAATACCTCCACAGGAGGTTACTTTATTAAAAAAGTAGATAAGATTTTGACAAATGGAAACATTGCACAATTTTATAATGATTCGCTTTATTACATCTTCGGAAACATATCTATTGTAGATGGCAAAATAGATAGTATTCTAACTGAAACACCTCCCTATTACCCAATAGAATCAAATATTACTGATCTTAACGGAGCATATGTTTATCCAGGCTTCATAGATGCTCATGCCCATTTTCTATATCAAGGCCTTACCCTAAAGTCTATAAACTTAGCAGGAACTAAATCATGGAAGGAATGCGTTAAAATAGTTGAGGATTTTATAAAAAATAATCCTGATGAAAAAGTTTATCGAGGACAAGGTTGGGATCAAAATGATTGGAAAATCAAAAAATTTCCAGATAATTCATCATTAGAAAAACTAAGTGATAATCCTATTATTCTTAGCCGTATCGATGGTCATGCCATTTTAGCTAATTCCATCGCTCTGAGACAATCAAAAATTGATATTAATAGTGTAATTAAAGGTGGAGAAATATTAAAAGAAAATGAAAATTTAACAGGACTGCTAATAGATAATGCCCAATCACTTTTATCGATAGCAAAACCCACTAATGAAGAAAAATCAGAAGCACTATTAGTAGTTCAAAAAAAAGCATTTGAATACGGTCTAACGGGAATTCATGAAGCTGGCCTACCATCTGAAGACATAATGTTGATTGATGAACTTCAGAAAAAGAAAAAACTAAAAATGCCTCTTTATGTGATGGTAAGTGAAAGTCCCAGTGAAATAAATTTTTGGATCAAGTCAGGGCCACTGAAAACAAATTTGCTGGATGTAAGAAGCTTTAAATTCTACTCAGATGGATCACTAGGTAGCAGAGGGGCTCTAATGCGGGAATCATACACAGACAGAGAAAATCACTTTGGGTTTGAAGTACGAAGCACTGATTATATGAAATCTGCCGCCGAACGATTATATAATAATGGTTGGCAAATGAATACTCATTCGATTGGCGACTCAGCAAATAGAAGAATGTTGACCATTTATAAACTTTTTATTGATCCCCTGAAAAAAAATGATCTAAGGTGGAGGATTGAACATGCACAGGTCGTTCACCCAGATGATCGATTGAATTTTGGACTAGGGATAATACCTTCTGTTCAACCCTCTCATGCTACAAGTGACATGAGTTGGGCAACAGACCGTCTCGGACCAGAAAGGATATCATATGCCTATTCATATTCATCCTTAAGAAAGTCTAGTGGAGGAATTCTACCTCTGGGTACAGACTTCCCTGTGGAATCCATGAACCCTTTACATACTATCTATGCTGCAATTTCAAGAAAATCATTAGATAAAGGCTCAAAAGAGAGTTTTCAAATTCAAGAAGCTCTTAGCAGAGAGCAGGCGTTGATTGGAATGACAAGGGATGCTGCATATGCTTCTTTCCAAGAAAATGAAGTTGGTCAAATCAAATTAGGAATGTGGGCAAATTTTAGCATCTTTACATCTGATATTATGAGGTGTCCGGAAGACAGTATTCCAAAACTAAAAGTATCAGAAACATGGATACATGGTGAACAGGTTTATGTTAACCATGTGAATAACTAAACGAATTATAACTCTAACTATGGCTAACCAGGAACCTAAAAGATTATTTGACTTTGCTTATTATGCTTTAAAAAACCATCCTCGAAAGGATGCACTAAATACTAAATCAAAAGGCGTTTGGGAATCTTTATCAACTGAAGATTACCTAAGTAAAGCAGAGAAATTAGCAAGAGGACTGATCGATCTGGGTGTCGAGCCAGGTGATAAAATCGCAATTATATCTACTAATAATAGAATGGAATGGAATGTTTGCGATCAGGCAATTTTAAGTGTTGGAGCAATTGATGTCCCTGTCTATCCAACAATAACATCAGAAGATTATAATTTTATATTCAATGATGCAGAAGTAAAATATTGCTTCTTGAGCGATAAAGGATTATTTGATAAAGTAAACGCAATAAAAGATCAAGTTCCAAGTTTGAAAAATATCTTTTCCTTTGAGCCAATTAATAATTGTGACTCATGGGATGTTGTTTTGTCCAAAGGCGATGAAAAACATCAATCAGAGTTAACTGAACGTATGGCTTCTGTGAAACCTGAAGAATTAGCAACTTTAATATATACTTCAGGAACAACCGGAACGCCGAAAGGAGTAATGCTAAGTCATAACAACATAACTCAAAATGCCATTGCTGCTGCGGAAAGACTTCCCGTAGACCCTGTGGCAAAAGGCTTAAGCTTTTTACCCCTTTGCCATAGCTATGAACGAGTACTTGTTTATGTTTACATGAAAACTGGAGTAGGTACTTATTACGCGGAAAGCCTTGAAACTATTGGAGATAATTTACGTGAAATCCATCCAGAGGTTTTTTCGGCTGTACCTAGGTTATTAGAAAAAGTATTTGATCGAATAATGGACAAAGGGAAAAATCTATCTGGAATAAAACGTTTATTATTTTTCTGGGCGGTTGGACTTGCTGAACAATATGAGCATGAAGGAAAGTCATCCCTTTATAAGTTTCAGCTAAAAATGGCAAGAAAAATTATTTTCTCAAAGTGGAAGGAAGCTCTAGGTGGAAAGGTATTAGCTATCGCCTCCGGTGCAGCAGCTTTAAATCCAAAATTAGCAAGAATATTTGCTGGAGCAGGAGTGAACATACAAGAAGGCTATGGTTTAACCGAGACCTCTCCGGTGCTTACAGTTAACCTACCAACTGGTAAAGGTCATGTTTTAGGGACAGTTGGACCTCCTTTGAATGGAGTTGAGATAAAATTAGATTCAGATGGAGAAATCCTTGCAAAAGGACCGAATATTATGATGGGCTATTATGGCCGTCCTGATTTAACGGCTGAAGTCATGACAGAAGATGGTTGGTTTAGAACTGGAGATATTGGGAAAATACTAGCGGGAGGATACCTCAAAATTACAGATAGAAAAAAAGAAATCTTTAAATCTTCGGGAGGTAAGTACATCGCACCGCAGAATATGGAAAATGTTTTTAAAGAGTCACCCTTCGTAGAGCAATGCATGGTCGCAGGAGAAAATAAAAAGTTCCCCGTCCTACTGATACAACCGCAATTTGATTTTATTGCATCATGGTGCGAGAGGAAAGAAATAAAATTTACTTCAAATGAAGAAATGGTCAAACATCCTGAAGTTATTTCAAGAATAAAGAAAGAAATAGATGGGAAAAATGAACAATTCGCAAAATGGGAGCAGGTAAAAAAAATATATATCTGTAATGAAGCGTGGACTATCCCGTCGGGTCACTTAACACCAACTATGAAATTACGTAGAAAACCCATTTTATCGATGTACTCTGAAGATTATGAGTCTCTTTTTTGAGCATTAATCCAGAATCTTTCCGGAGTCAGCATAAACTCTAAACCGATCTAAA
The DNA here is from genome assembly GCA_938084135.1 of uncultured Flavobacteriales bacterium. Lineage (GTDB taxonomy): Bacteria > Bacteroidota > Bacteroidia > Flavobacteriales > Schleiferiaceae > TMED14. Next base: position 18,744 of record CALKDS010000058.1, on the reverse strand, counting down.
ATTTGATCAATATCCTTTGCAATAGGGATTTCAAATTTCATTTTTTGTAATGTAGTTGGGTGAACAAAACCTATCAATCTAGCATGGAGTGCTTGTCGCGGGCAAAGGCTTAAATTATTCTCCATAAAGCTCTTAAACCTTGGATAGCCATGAAGTTTTGGTATCCTGTCTCCGCCATAAGTTTGATCACCAAATAAAGAATGACCAATTGATTGGAAATGGACCCTTATCTGATGAGTTCTTCCTGTTTCAAGGCGACACGAAACTAAAGTGGCAAAACCAAATCTTTCTAAAACCTTAAAATGAGTTGTTGCTTCTTTACCATATTTCCCATCGGGAAAAACAGACATTATTTTTCTATCCCGCAAGCTTCTTCCAACGTTACCAATAATAGTGCCTGATTCTTGTTTTATATTTCCCCAAGCAATAGCATGATATTCACGTTCAGTTGTATGATCTGCAAATTGTTTTGCTAAAAAGGCTAGAGCAAACTCATTTCTAGCGACAACTAGTATACCTGTAGTGTCTTTATCAATTCGATGAACCAAGCCTGGCCTTTCACTATCACTTGCTTCGGGTAAGGATTTAAATTCATGCAATAAACCATTGACTAATGTTCCTGAATAGTGACCATAAGAAGGGTGCACCACCATTCCTGAAGGTTTATTTACAACTGCCAATTCAGAGTCTTTATAGACGATGTCTAAAAAAAGGTTTTCTGGCAATAACTCGATAACCCTCGGAGGGTAAGCTAAGACAAGAGCCACTCGATCGCCCGGACGAACTCGATAATTACTTTTTACAGATATACCGTTAACCCTAATCGCTCCTGCCTCAGCTGCTTTTTGAATTCGATTGCGAGATGTTTGACGCATTAAGTTAATTAAAAACTTATCTACTCTTAGCAATTGCTGGCCAACGTCCGCAACAAAATTAAAGTGCTCAAAAAGCTCTTCATCTTCATGTTTGTGATCTGACTTATCATCTATCATTTCCGGACTAGTAGTCTATGATTTGAACCATATTGGCCTTTGATAAAATATATTCCATTTGGCCAGGAAATTGACGACTGTGTTGCCTTTCCATATTGATCAGTAGAAAATTCATAGATCTTCTTTCCTAAGACAGAATAAATGTCGAATCTTTCAAATTTTTTCGCGTTGATTAAATTAAAAAATTCATCAGTAGGATTCGGAAATAATTTGATCATTTCCACACTCCGCACGGTAAATTGACCAAGGTCATCAGGCATGTTTCTTAATAATGGACGGATTAAAAGTCTTCCTGGAAGAAGAGATGGAAACCAACCATTTACGTCACCATAAACTTTTCCTCCATTAGTGTGAAGATCCAACCCAATAGTGATTGCGGGACCAGTAGTCTGAATAATGCCAATGAAAAAATTTTGTGGAACATAAATCCCATTTGTGTCTAAAATAAAATGACGAAATGGAGAGTTCCTATATGGAAGAACTGGTGAGAAAGAAGAATCTGATATATATATCTGATCTCCAGGAAGACCTAAACTATCTACATCCCATATGCCAATTTTAAATGTCATATTTGACCAATCATATCCTGCTGAAGCAATCGATAAATCAAGCCCCACAATAGTGTCTGCCATAATAAGATTAAACTCTTGAGCAAGTCTAGGCTCTATGCCTTGAGACACACCATAAGAACGCTCAGCAGAACCATCCTCCTGTGCATATCTAGAACCAAATTCCTGAGTTATTTTCAATGTATCATTAGATAATTCCCCAACATTCTCTCCATCAAACCATCCCTTAAAATTCCATTTTGAAGGGCCCAGCATATTTATACCTGGCTTTGATATTGAAAATTGATAAGGAGTACTAACATTATGGACCAAATTCGTTACTACTGGCACACTCAGACGAGAAGCTATTATATTTCCATTATCGTCTTTCCAGACATATTTCCCGAGATTTAATTGCCAACCTCCAACAGGTGGAATTCCATTTCTTCTGTAAGACACCCTTAAACTGTCCGTCTCCAGAATTAACGAATTATAATGCCACCAAGGTATCTCATGAAATATTCGAGTTATTGAACTCGGTATTCTAGTCCATGAAGGATCAAATAAAAGGGTATCACTAAGAGTTCTGTTCGCTCCAACTTCTAAATAATCGATCAGGAAATGGTCAAACATTCCTCCAGGCGAAGCGAAACGAGATAATTTAAATCTAACTCCATTTTGTCCATTTAAATAGGATGGAAAAGAGAATGCCGCAGCATGCCACTTTTCTTGATCTCCCCCTCCTTGCAATGAACCACCATGAATCCATGATGAATCCGAAGGATTCCAAAAGTGAATACTCAATGAATCTTGAATCTCCGTTGGATCTCCCCAACCACCATTTTGAATAAAAAATGACAATACTATATCTGCAGCACCTTGGAAATTAAAATACGGAGAAATTAAAACATCCGTAATTGAATCATTATTTATAATTCCAGGTCGATATGCCTCACCATTAAAAGAAACTCCATCAAAGACGGCAGCGCCAGAAGATAATGGGTCTTTTGACCAATTATTCGCCTGTACAACTCCTAATGATGACCACTCTGGCCTTAACCCATTGTTAAACCCATCAATAAACGGAAGAATTAATGTATCCGATGATTTTGAAGATTTCTGAGGACTCGATTGACTATGTATTGAAATAGACATCCTAATTTCCTCAACTGGGGTTTGCGCTTGAATCCAACAAGAAGAACCAATTAAGAGAAAAAATAAAATATATCTCATGTATTCTTAGTTTTTCAATTCTTTAAGGTCCGAAAGCCATACTTGAATAACGCCGCCGGTATGCACAACTAAATTACCATCTGACCCAATTGGGTTTTGTTTTATAATTGAAGCATTTAAATTATTTTGATCTCCATCCATAACTTGGATTTGTAAATCTGCTTTTTGAATTGAAAAAACAGCATGTTCTAAACTAAAAGAAATAACATTTGGAACTGAATGAGTCGGAGGGCCAGATATTTGACCAACTAAAAGATCTACAACGGTCCCTTTTCTAATTAGGTCTCCACCATTTATAAATTTTCCATTTGCTTTTGCGCCTAAAACAATACCCTCCGCCAAATCGGGCTTGTAAGATACTTTACCAAGAACAAGACCTCGAGATCTAAGATCTAATGCTGCCCTTTCAAAGGTTCTTTCAGTCAAAATAGGCAAGTAAACACTTTCTGCTCGATGTCGATTAATTGTCAATTTTATTTTTCGACCAACTTTCGCTCCTGCACCTGGTTCTGGGTATTGTTGAACAACAGTTCCTGGTTTGAAGTTTTTAAAAAATGCGCTGGAATCTAAAACCTCTCCTATTAACTTCATGTCTTCAAGGGTCTGCTGAGCTTCTTTCAGAGTAATGTTTCTCACATCTGGTACATTTTGAATTTCACCATGACCAGTTATTTGTTTCAATACCCAATTCATAGGCAGCATCAATGAGATCAAAAAAACAAAGGCCAAAATTAGATTGAACCAAAATGTTCGGCTTTTAAAAAATAAAATCATCTTCATAATTATTACAAAAATAACAATAGGGTTACCGGCTTCAGCTATATTTGAAGAATGCGTAAGTGTTTAGGAATTATAATGGGGGGTTACTCTAGTGAATATGAGGTTTCCATGAAAAGTGGTAACAACATGTTTAGTGCAGTAGATCGCAACAAATATGAAGTATTTGGTATAGAAATTAATAGAAATGGCCACAAAGCCTGGGATGAACATTATACTGAAATTGAATTCAATGAGACAAAAATGACTGTGACTAGAAATCGCCAGACTCTTAAACTTGATCTATTATTTAATCTTGTTCATGGTCATCCAGGCGAAGATGGCACATTGGCTCTTAAATGGGAAAGTACTGGGATCCCATATAGCAGCTCAGCTCCGGGTCCATCAGCATTAACATTTCACAAAGCCTGGAGTAATGGAGTAGTTTCGAGGATGGGAGCAAAAATCCCAAAAGCAATTCTAATAAATTCTCAAATAGATGTAAACAGCTTGAAATCAAAATTAAGTGATTTTGACCTACCTATTTTTGTTAAACCGAGCAGAGCAGGCTCAAGCTTTGGAATAACCAAAATCCACTCTCTTAACGATCTGAATGAATCCATAAAAATTGCCTCAAAAGAAGATGATTCCATCATAATTGAAGAGGGTATTGCGGGAATTGAATTGGCATGCGGTCTATTAAAAGTAAAAAATAAGATTAAAGTTCTTGGAATAACCGAAATCATCTCAAAAAATGAGTTCTTCGACTATGAGGCGAAATACAGTGGCTTAACTGAAGAGATAACTCCTGCCAATATTTCTTCAAATAATTCTTTAGAAATCGAAAATATATCTAAAAGCCTTTACGGCCAGCTAAATTTAAAGGGCTTTTGCCGATTTGACTTTATATTGCCTAAAAATAGTCCTGCAGTATTAATTGAAATTAATACTGTTCCCGGAATGACTCTTGAAAGTATTATTCCAAATCAACTAAAAAATATCGATTTATCGCTGAAAGAATTTACTAACTTGCTCGCTGAAGAAGTATTAGAAAATGGTAAAAACCGCAATTTTCCCGGGATCTTTTGATCCAATAACCTTGGGTCATGTTAATATTGTTGAACGTGCATTGCCTCTTTTTGGTAAGATTATTTTAGCTGTTGGATCAAATGCTGATAAAAATTATTTATTTCCACTTTCCAAAAGAGTTCAATGGCTTGAAAATACCTTTGATAAGTATCCAAAAATAGAAGTTCGTAAATACGATGGACTCACGATCGAATTTGCTAAAGAGTGCAGCGCAAACTTTCTGCTTAGAGGACTTAGGAATCCTGCAGATTTTGAATTTGAAAAAGCAATAGCCCAAGCAAATAGAGAACTCGAACCCGAACTAGATACGGTATTCTTTTTAACAAGCGCAAAATTGTCATTTATTTCCTCCAGTCTAGTTCGAGACGTGATCAAAAATAATGGGGAATACAGCAAATTTGTTCCAGAAGAAGTAAGAATAAAGTAAATTGATTTATTTCATAGCAGCTTCTGAAACTTGACAGACTGTTTGATATGTGGAATGGAGCTTTGATAGCCAGTCTTTTTTGGTTAGCCAAAGAGCTAATTCTATATCTTCCTCAAATTGGGGATTCAACTCTGGCCTTCCCTTAACATTCATGCGATACCAGTGAGTAGTTTTTTTAAAACTAACTCCCTCAATATGATACCCGTGAATAGTTTCTATTAACTTTCGACCTAGAGTGATTTCCCTTAATCCACATTCTTCCTGAACTTCACGAATGGCACATTCATGGATTTCCTCATTATTTTCTAATTTACCTTTTGGTAAATCCCACATTCCTAGTCGAAATATCCATAGAACTTCTCCAAATTCATTTTCAACCCATCCACCTGCGGCGGTAAGCTCTTGTATTTTGTATTTTTGCGACATGATAATAGATTCTATAATAGCAAAAAAGTTAGCCAATTCCCTAGTGCAAATTAAGGCGATAGAATTACGTCCGAAAAATCCATTCATTTGGGCATCTGGTATGAAATCCCCAATTTATTGTGATAATAGGGTAATACTTTCAAATCCAAAAGTGCGCAATTTTGTGCAAGAGAATTTATCTCTACAGATTAAAGAGAAATTCCCTGATGTTCAGGTTATAGCCGGGGTTGCAACAGGTGCGATTGGAATTGCCGCACTTGTAGCTCACCAAATGGAGTTACCCATGATTTATGTGAGATCCTCAGCTAAAGAACACGGAAGACAAAACCTTGTTGAAGGAATATTAAAGAAAGGTCAAAAAGTTGTCATAGTTGAGGATTTGATTTCCACTGGAATGAGCTCATTAAAGGCTGTTGAATCAATTAAGGAATGCCAAGGGGAAGTCTTAGGAATGTCGGCTATATTTACTTATGGCTTAGAGATCGCGAAAAATGCTTTTCTCAAAAAAGAGTGTAATCTAATTACTTTGAGTGACTATAGTAATTTAATTTCAAGCCTCAAAGAGAGAAATTATTTTGACTCCAATGAGATTTCTACTCTAGAGAAATGGAGAGAAAACCCAAAAACATGGAAAGGGTTAATCTAAACATTAAAAAATTTTATTTGAATTTAAAAACATGACTTCTTTATTGGCAAAAGTTCGCACTTCTCCGGATAGAAGTGTAAGTTCCAAACTGCCATCTGCGCAAACACCTGTGGTCTTTGCCTGAAATAACTCACCGGTGGATAAATCTTTCCAGTCACAACCGATATTCCAATGAAATAAACTTCTTTCATAAATGAATCTTATATCTTTCTTTTCTATAATTATTTGATTCACGATTACCTCTGCCAAGGGTATTCTGAATTGCTCTGGAAGATAATTAGAACCTAAAAATGAATAACCATCTGGCGCGTTTCTAACATTCATTCCCAATCCGAAAAAAAAACGATTACAAAAATCTCCTTGCCAACTTGCCTCTGATAATATTCCTGCAATTTTTCCTGAACCGATATATACATCATTAGGCCATTTTAATCTTGCATTAAATCCATGGTTAACTAAAAAATTCATAATTGCCAAGGATCCAGACATATGTGCATTCATTATTTTAGAATTATCCCATTTAATTTCTGGGCTAATAATTGTCATAAGTAGTGAATCGCACGGGGAATCAACCCAATCCGAACCATTCTGACCACGTCCTTTTGTTTGTGTATCTGACGAAATGGCAGTCCAACAATCATCTGAAAAACTGTTGAGTTCTCTTCTAGCAAATGAATTTGTGGAGTCTACATTACTGAAATGGTGGTATTTAATCTCCACTTTCGTTTAAATTTGGAATTATTTAACAACTATTTGATCATTCAAGTGTTCTTGACTTAAAGATGGCACCTTTGTTGCGTTGATTCACGAGTGTCAAAGTACGTATTTTAAATCTCTTCATGAAAAATACATTTCCAGCAATTGTTCTTGAAGCTCTCGAAGGAATTTCAGAAGTAAAAGGTGAAAAAACTGTAGTAATGGATCTCCGTAAACTTGAAAATGCAGTTTGCGATTATTTTATAATTACCGAAGCTCAATCCACAACTCAGGTTTCAGCGATTGCTGGAAATATTGAAAAACGAGTTCGACAGCAGTGTGATGAGCGACCATGGCATACGGAAGGGGCCGATCAAAGCGAATGGATTTTAATGGATTACGTAAATATTGTTATTCATATTTTTCAATCAGAATCAAGAGATTTTTATGATATTGAGGGCCTTTGGGAGGGAGCTGACACTAACAACATTTAAAGACTAAGGTTATTTGAAACGTTATGAGTAAAAAAGAAAAAAAGAAAAAAGGAGGTTTACCAAAATTTGGCCTGAGTTGGATCTACCTATCGATATTTGTCGCACTTCTTGCTTTGCAGTTTTTTTCGAGCAATTACTCCGGTCAAACTATTGAGTCCGATTTTAATGAATTGACAAAAAAACTAAGCGAAGGCCATATTTCTAAAGTAGAGGTAATTAACAAGGGTCAAATTTATGTTTACATCGATAATGACACCCTCGCAAATAATGAACAATATAAAGATCTAGCGAAAACTGCTTTTGGAGATTCACCGAACCCAGGACCACATTATAAATTTACTGCAGGGGATAATTTTGAAGAAAAAATATGGCGTTATTATGATGAAAATCCGGAAGTAAAAAATCGCTTTGGGGAATTAAATATCCAGCATAGATCAGAAACAAATTATTGGACGGAAATACTATCTTGGATAGTACCATTTGCCTTAATTGCTTTCTTTTGGTTTTTCATGATGCGTCGAATGGGAGGTGGTGCAGGAGGAGGGCCTGGTTCTCAAATATTCAACATTGGAAAATCTAAGGCTCAAATGTTTGATGCTGATGCCGAGGTGCGTGTTACTTTCAAAAACGTAGCAGGTATGGAGGGAGCTAAAGAAGAGGTTCTTGAGGTTGTTGACTTTTTGAAAAACCCAAAAAAATATACTGATCTAGGAGGGAAAATCCCAAAAGGAGTTCTGCTTTCAGGACCCCCAGGGACGGGTAAAACCCTTATCGCAAAAGCTGTTGCAGGAGAAGCTAAAGTTCCTTTTTTTTCGCTGAGCGGTTCTGATTTTGTAGAAATGTTTGTTGGAGTTGGAGCTAGTCGTGTAAGAGACTTATTTAAGCAAGCGAAAGAAAAATCACCCAGCATAATTTTCATAGACGAGATTGATGCTATTGGTAGGGCTAGAGGAAAGTCAGCTATGAATGGCGGAAATGATGAGCGAGAAAACACGCTGAATCAGCTTTTAACAGAGATGGATGGCTTTGGAACTAATGAACATGTTATTGTTATGGGAGCTACTAACAGAGCTGATATATTAGATCGTGCCCTAATGCGAGCAGGAAGATTTGATCGAGTGGTTTATGTGGATTTGCCAGAATTTAAAGAAAGAAAAGAAATCTTTGATGTTCACCTCAAACCATTGACGCATGCCAAGAACTTAGATGTTGAATTTTTGGCACGTCAAACTCCGGGGTTTTCAGGTGCAGATATTGCCAATGTATGCAATGAAGCTGCGTTAGTTGCTGCGCGAAAAAATAAAAAGAAAGTTGAAAAACAAGATTTTCTTGATGCCGTAGATAGAATAATTGGTGGCATGGAGAAAAAAAGCAAAATCATAACCTTAGAAGAAAAGAAAATTATTGCTTTTCATGAAGCAGGACATGCAACAGTGAGTTGGTTATTAGAGCACGCCTCCCCTCTTGTCAAAGTAACCATTGTGCCTCGTGGGAGATCATTAGGAGCCGCATGGTATTTGCCAGAAGAGAGACAATTAAATTCAACAAATCAGCTTCTTGATGAGATGTGCGCCACTATGGGCGGAAGAGCTGCCGAAGAAGTTATTTTTAATCAGATAACTACCGGAGCATTAAGCGATCTCGAGAAGGTTACAAAACAAGCGAAGGCAATAGTAACAGTTTATGGTTTAAATAGCGTAATTGGTAATGTTACATACTATGACTCCACAGGGCAAAATGAATATCAGTTTGACAAACCTTACAGTGAGAATACAGCTCAAATAATTGATCAAGAAATTTCAAAACTAATTGAAATTCAATATGAAAGAGCAAAAAAAATACTTAGAGAAAATAAGGATAAGCTTACACGTCTCGCTGAAGACTTATTGAAAAAAGAAGTCATTTTTAAAGAAAATTTAGAATCTATTTTCGGAAAGAGAGAGTGGTTAACAGCTGAAGAAAAATTACAAGCATCTTTGAGTGCAGAGTCCGAAATTGATGCTAGTTCCAAGAAAAAAACTGTGAAAAAGACCGACAAAAACAGAGATATAGAATTGATTTCAGATGAGCAACAAGAAAACGATTAAGATTTATTAATTTCAGGGGAATTCTATACAATGGCTGGACTCTTTGGGAAATTTTTTTCAATTTTAAGTGGCGCACCTGAACACAGCGTGCAGGAATCGAATGATTCATCCAAGCGCTTTTTGTCTTCAAGCGACGATCCTGTGGACTTATCTTTCGTAAAAAGATTTACTGATGGTGGTGGTTATTTTGTTTATTGTGGGAGTGAAAAAGAAATTATTAATAATTTAAAGGACGCTGCTTTAGAGTTTGGAGAGTCTCATTTTTTCTTACCCGAGAATCCGCTGGTAAATTGGTTCGAGAAATCTGGACTTACAATTGCAAAAAACAATCCTTTAGATGCCAACGCGATGGCCTCCACATGTCATGCAGCAATAGCCCAAACAGGAGGAATTATGATTTCAGATATTCAAACATCTGGACTTAAATTTGCTCAATTACCTGCTATTCATTTAGTTTTTGCAAGAGTTTCTCAAGTTGTAAATTCATTATCTGATGGCATGGCTGCTATCAATAAATATCATAGGAACCAAAGGCCCAGGGCAATTATAACCTTAAAAGGGAAAATGGATGAAAGCGTTATGCAGGCTAAAGTTGACCCTAATAAAGGAAGACAAATTTATTTTTTTCTTGTTGAAGATCATCTATTACCTGAATTGAAATGATCACAAGAGTATTTTGGGGAGCCATCTATGCTCTTGCAATTTTTTGGATTTGCAATGCAGAAACTTGGTCCCCGTTGATTCTAATCTTTCCATTTGTTGGCATTTGCTTGGAATTCATTGGAATGAAGAAGCTGAAGACTGTAGAAAAGTTAACTGGAATATCATATGCGATTCTTGCTGGCTGCTCAGTATGGTCAATTTCAGAATCATCAAACAATAACAATACCTCAATCATATTCATCATTTTTGTTTTAATTTGGATTAGTGACTCAATGGCATATATGGGTGGACGGTTTCTCGGAAGAACACCTTTAGCCAAAAAGCTATCACCAAAAAAAACATGGGAAGGTATAATTATTGGTTTTTTATTTACTTTTTTTCTCGGTTTATTAGGTCTAAACGAAATAGATCCTTTTTCAGAATTTAAATCAATTAAATCTTGGCAACGCATTTCATGGGCTCTTCCTTTAACGATTGGAATAGTAGCACCAATAGGTGACCTGATAGGTTCAAAATTTAAAAGATCTGCTAAAGTCAAAGATTCAGGAATATTCCTTCCAGGACACGGAGGGTTTCTTGATCGTTTTGATAGTTTTCTCTTTTCTGTTATCGTTGTCGCTGTATTTCAATCTTATATATTAACTCCATGATTCATAGAGAAGGGCGTAAACCACTTTTTATAACTTTAATTTTGTTGTGTCTTTTATACATACTCATTCAAAATATAGCTTCACAAGACTGGATTATTCAGTTCTATTTAGTATTTGCAATAATCATCTACCTACTTGTTCTCCAGTTCTTTAGAAATCCTAAAAGAATAACAAATTCCAAAGAAGGAGAAATTATGGCACCCGCCGATGGCACAGTAGTGCTTATTGAAGAAGTAGAAGAGACAGAATATTTGAATGACAAACGAAAAATGGTCTCCATATTTATGTCACCACTAAATGTCCATGTCAATAGAGTACCAATAACTGGAAATGTTATCTACACTAAATATCATCAAGGAAAGTATCTAGTTGCTTGGCACCCGAAGTCATCTCAATTAAATGAAAGAACAACAGTTGTTATGGAGAATGACAAAACAGGACCTATATTGTTTCGTCAAATTGCTGGAGCTGTAGCAAGACGAATAGCAATATATTGCCGTCCTAATGATCAATTAATGGCTGGACAAGAATTTGGATTCATCAAATTCGGTTCTAGAATGGATGTTTTCCTGCCCCTTGAGGCTGAGGTTTGTGTAAAGATTGGGGACAAACCTAAAGGAGGAGAAACTATTATTGCGAGAGTCAAAAATAACTAGGTATTTATTTTTTCTAAAACCCATGAAGAAGCTAATTTGAAGACTTCTTCTGCACTCTTTTCTGAATTATCTAATACAACAGCATCCGAAGCCTTTTGAAGGGGTGAATCACTTCTAGCCTGATCATCGCTATCCCTTTGAATCAAATTAGCCTTTACTTCTTCTAAGGAGACATTATGATTTCCATGAGATCTGAGCTCCAGTAATCGTCGGTTGGCCCGAATATCAGCATCAGCCTGCATAAATATTTTTAAATCAGCATTTGGAAATACAACAGTACCAATATCTCGACCATCCATCACTAGATCTTTACCAATAGCCATTTTTTGTTGTTGAGCGACTAATTGAGATCGAACTATTGATAAACTTGATATTTTAGAAACTATATCATTAATAGCCATTGTTCTAATCTCTGTTTCCACGACTTCACCATCCAAGAGAGCCATGTTTTTACCATCTAAGGTTCTCTTGAAATCAATATTTAATAATGGCAAATTTTTCTCAAGCAAATCATCACTAATTTCTTTTTTACCGTTTATCCAGCCTTCCCTAAGTACTTTAAGAGCAACCATTCTGTACATCGCTCCTGTATCAATGTATAGAAATCCGTATTGACTTGCCAACTTCTTTGCAAGTGAGCTTTTGCCTGTTGATGAATAACCGTCAATTGCAATAACCATAATTGTTTACTTAAAACTTTCTAATTAGAGAGAATTGATTAATTCGACCAGCAACATTGTACAAAGAGCTGCCATACTGAAAATTATTTTTTCCCGTTTTAAAAGTAATACCAGTGCTAACTCCTGCACTAACTCTTCTTGTTGTCAAACGATTCTCCATTTGACGACGGAAATCATAACCGAGTTGCACGTATAATCTCCCCCCCAACTGAGCCTCAACGCTTGGTGTCACATGACGAAATAAATTATTGTACCACGGAAGATCAGTGTACGAAACGACACCCGTAAGTGGGTCTTTTACCAATAATTGAGGATCTAAATATTTCAAATCCCATCTTTGAATATTACTATAAGTTATGTTATAACGAAAAGGGGCATGTTTTAATTTTTGACTGAATGAAATTTGAAGATTTATAGGAAGTCTCTCACTCTGAGAAGCAAAATATTCAAAATTCCATCCCACATTTCGAAGTAAAACAACAATTTGTTTTCTTGTTGAATCACCAGACCATTGAAAAGCATAATCTGTAGATATTGCTTGAGCAGTAAAAGAGCCATATGAAATAATAGGGAGTTTAATACCTAACCCGAGTGAGAATTGACCATATTTAGCATTCAATGCCATTCTTGGCATGACTTCTCTCGCCGTAAACGAACCTAATAATTCTCCTGCTGCATTTCTTTGATCAAGTAGGCCGCTATGAATATAATCTACTCCCAGTGAAATAAAAATATCTGAGGGTTTAAGATTAATTCCGCCTTTTTGTGCATTTAATGTTCGTTTCTCACTAGGTCTAATTTTAAATATTTTTTTAGGAAAGGGTAAACCAACGGTCAATGATCCTTGACTAAGCCCCCCCACAGAGGCTTGAGAAGTTATTGACCATTCACCCATTTGCGACTCATTTAGACATGCAGGATTTAGTGCTGAAAAAGAAACATCCCCAGGATGAGCAGATGAAATGGAACCAAGAGCCAATAATCTTGCTGAACCAAAATTTTCAAGTGTTGCAAAACCAGATCTAATGGACAATTGGGAATACAATTGACCAGATAAAAGAAAATAAAGAAGAAAATTTATTTTGAACGCAGCTGCGAATTTCATCCGACCAAGTTAATTCTTCATTGGTAATTCTTTAGCAGTTTTCACTTTCTGATTTAATACTGCCTTACTTAGAACACCTTCCATACTGTCAACATAACTAAAACTCATCCCAGATAGATACTTCGAAGGAATTTCAAGAACATCTTTTTTATTAGCTCCAGACAAAATAATATTAGTTATACCCGATCTCTTAGCCGCAAGTAATTTCTCTCTAACTCCACCCACAGGAAGAACTTTTCCTCTTAGTGTGATTTCTCCACTTAACGCAAGTCTATTCTTTACTTTTTTCTGCGTGAATAGCGAAGTCAATGCCGTAAGTATTGCTATTCCAGCAGATGGACCATCTTTTGGTATTGCTCCTTCTGGAACATGGATATGAACATCATATTTTTTGAACAAATCATCGTCAAGGTTATATTTATGAGAATTTCCCTTGAGATAAGCCATTGCAATGGATGCCGATTCTTTCATTACATCTCCTAAATTCCCTGTAATATTCAGCTTTCCAGTACCTAAGGAAATACTAGTTTCAATAAATAAAATATCCCCACCTACTGGTGTCCAAGCCAGACCTGTAACAACACCTGCAATATCATTTCCCTGATATACATCTCTATCAAATCTCGGAGCCCCCATTATTTCCAAAAGATTCTTATTAGTTATATTAGACGGGAATTCTTTTTCTTCAGCTTTTGACAAAGCTGCTTTCCTTGCCAATTTTGCTAGCTCTCGATTCAGGTTCCTAACTCCAGATTCACGAGTATAATTGTCGATAAGACCAATCATTTCTGTCTTACCAATTTTTATAGCGTTTTTATCGAGCCCGTGTTCTTCAAGCTGTTTTGGAAGCAAGTATTTCTTCCCAATCTGCTCTTTTTCTTCCAAGGTATAACCATTGACCTCAATAAGTTCCATTCTATCTCTTAAAGCCGGCTGTACAGTTGAAATCGTATTTGCAGTAGCAATAAAAAGCACTTTTGATAGATCATATCCCATTTCAAGAAAATTATCATAAAAAGTTTTGTTTTGTTCTGGATCTAAGACCTCTAATAATGCACTTGATGGATCTCCTTGAACTCCAAAACCCAATTTATCAATTTCATCTAAAACAAAAACTGGGTTTGAGGAGCCTGCTTTTTTTATTAACTGCAGAATACGTCCTGCCATAGCACCTATATATGTTTTTCTGTGTCCTCTTATTTCAGACTCGTCTCTTAATCCGCCTAGTGACATTCTTACGTAATCTCGTCCTAAAGCCTCAGCAATAGATTTCCCAAGTGATGTTTTTCCAACCCCTGGAGGTCCATGTAAACACAAAATTGGACTACGCATGTCATCTTTTAACTTTAAAACGGCTAGATGTTCCAAAAGCCTCTCTTTAACCTTATCTAACCCGAAATGATCTCGATCTAGTACTCTTCTTGCCTTACTTAATTTTATCGGTTGAACAGTTAATTTATTCCATGGTAAGTCCAATATAAATTCTAGATAGTTCCTTTGAATACCAAAATCTGGAACTTGCGGACTCATTCTCTGGAGGCGTTGGATTTCTTTATCAAATTGTTTTGCCGCTAGGTCTGGCCAATCCATTTTTGCCGCTCGGTCTCGCATTAACTGGATTTCTGCTTCATTACTAACGCCTCCAAGTTCTTCCTGAATTGTCTTCATTTGCTGTTGAAGAAAATATTCTCTTTGTTGTTGATCAAACTCAGTTCGCACACGATTTGCAATATCATTTTTTACCTCAAGCAAATGCTTTTCATAGCTGAGATGTTTCAAAATAGCATTAGTTCGCTTGCTAATATCATCTTCCTCAAGAATAGCTTGTTTTTTTTCAACATCAAGATTCATATTACTTGCAATAAAATGTATCAAAAATGTATCTGATTCTATATTTTTTACAGCAATTTGAGCTTCAGTAGGAATGTTAGGAGATTCCTGTATTATTTCCATTGCCATTTCACGTATATGCTGGATTAGAGCACGAAATTCAGTACTATCAGCAGCTTTAATATCATTTAAATACTCAACTTTAGCTTTAAGAAAGGGCTCTTCACTTATAACTTCAATAATTCGAAATCTTCTTTTACCCTGAAGAATAGCCGTAATATTTCCATCTGGCATTTTAAAGGACTTTACCATTTGAACTAAAGTTCCGACAGAATGCAAATGCTCCCCCCCAGGAGTCTCCGTATCAGGATCCTTTTGAGCTAGGACACCAAATAATTTTTTTCCTTTTTGCGCTCCCTGAACAAGCTTAATACTTTTGTCTCTACCTGCAGTAATTGGTGATACAACTCCGGGGAATTGAACTGTATTTCTTAACGGAAGTAATGATATCTCTTCAAGCAAATCACTATCAGGAATACTATTATCTTCTTCGTTAGTAATCAGCGGAATAAAGTCGGTCTCTTCTGAAAGTAGAGAAAATGCAGTTCTTTCCATAGGTGTCTTTATTTGGCAAGAGCCATGCCACCTCGTAATTCTGACGTTTGGTCGTAAACAGCTGACAAGATGTCTGATTCTATTTTATTCAGAACTAAACCTCTTCGAAACATTACTCTTTTCGCAGTTGCAATGGCTTTATCAATTGAATATTCAGAATATCCCTGTGGGCCACCCCATGAAAAATCCGGTATATAATTACGAGGGAAACCGGAACCGAAAATATTACACGAGACACCAGCGACTGTCCCCGTATTAAATGATGTATTTATTGCGCATTTACTATGGTCTGCCATAATCAATCCACAAAATTGAAGTCCTGTTGATTCAAACCTTCCTGAATCATATGAGTACAGTTTAACATCATCATAGTTATTCTTCAAATTTGAGTTACTGGACCCTGCTCCAATATTACACCATTGACCCAATACTGCATTACCTAAAAATCCATCATGACCTTTATTTGAAAAACCCCAAATGACGGAGTTGTTTATTTCACCGCCTACCTTGCAAAAAGGCCCTATACTGGTAGCGCCATATATTTTGGTTCCCAATTTTAATTTACTCGACTCTCCAAGAGCAAAGCCTCCACGAATCATAGAGCCCTCCATTACCTCACTGTCTTGTGCTAAATATATTGGACCATCTGAGGAGTTTAATGTTGCCCCTTCCACTCTAGCTCCTTTTTCCAAAAAAACTCTTTTACCAAAAACTTTATTTGAATCTGATATAATTTCACTTTTACGTCCTAAAGTCAAAAGATCAAAATCAGAATCTAATTCCTTTTTATTCCATGAAAAAATATTCTCTGGACGCTTTATTATTTGATAACTACCCTCAAAAGAAATAATAACTTCCCCGTTCTTGTGGGCTAACCATTCCGCCCCTGACATAAGACATTCGCCATTTTTAAGCAGTTTTATAGCTTCTACTAAATGAGGGCATGGTAAAAGGCCTCCACGTATGTGAAGGTCCCCTGCTTTCTCCGGAAATTTTTTTCTTAAATGCTCTGCAGTTACGAATGATATGTTTTTCGCATCAAGAATTTTAGACCATTTTTCAGAGATAGTAAGAATTCCAACTCTTAAGTCAGAGACAGGTCTCGTTAAAGTTAGTGGCTTCAGCGAATTATGTTCGAGTCCGTCGTGGAAAACTATGTCCATGAACCGAATTTAAGCCAATTACTTGGAAAATTTAGCGTATCGATTACGGAATTTATCAACTCGACCCGCAGTATCTAATAACTTTTGCTTTCCAGTATAGTAGGGATGTGAATATGATGACACCTCCATTTTAACAAGTGGGTACTCTTTTCCATCAACTTTTAAAGTTTCTCTTGATGGTGCGCAACTTCTTATAACAGTTACATCGCCAGTACTCATATCTTTGAAAGCACATTGGCGATAATTTGTTGGGTGAATTCCTTCTTTCATCGCTTGATAATTTTTAATTAAACCGAGATTTGGCCCGATTTCCATTAGCGGTTTGCAAAGATACTTAGATTAAGTGAAACAACAATTAAAACTCTACTCCCTTTTTATTCTAATTGCAACTGGGCTCATAGCCTATTCATGCCAGCCAGATTACGATACAGCTTCTGATCCCATGAATATTACCTTTTCTCAGGATACCATTTACTTAGACACTGTATTTAGTACAGTTGGCAGCTCAACTAGAAGCTTTACCATCCGCAATACAAGCAATGAGAATATATTAATAGATAAAATAGTTTTAGGTAAAGGAAGAGAAAGTCCATTTCGGATTAATGTCAATGGACTCACTGGCCAGGACATAAACAATATCATATTACCTGCTTTCGATAGTCTTTGGGTATTCGTTGAACTGACAGCTCCAGCAAGTGGCACAGAGATGATTTGGACCGATTCCATAGTCGTCAGTAATAAAGGATACGTAAATGATGTAAAATTAATTTCTTTAGCGCTTGATGCTCATTTTTACTTCCCTAATAAAGCAATTACAATTAAACAAAGCCCTCCTTATTCAGATATCATAATCCCTTATTCTATTCTTCCAAAGAATGCTATTTGGTCAAATGATAAGCCTCATGTCGTTTATGGTTATGCAATTATCGACAGCGGGGGGACATTAAATATTCTATCGGAAACAAAAGTTCATTTTCATTCAGGATCTGGTTTATGGATCTCATCGGGTGGTGAATTAAAAATTGATGAAGCAAACACAGGAAGTTATTCAAATCCAGTAATCTTGGAGGGTGATCGATTAGAGCCATTTTACAACAATATTGCGGGACAATGGGGAGGCTTATTTGGGGGCTTATTCATTCAAAGAGGGGGGAATGCAAGTATTAACAACGCTTGGATCAAAAATGGAACAATAGGAATTCGATGTGATTCGGTGAGTGAGTTAGGAGAAAGAAGTCTAATTATCAAAAACTCAAGAATCACTGACTTCAGCAGGGTAAGCATATACAGTGGCTTTGGAAATATTGAGATGGAGAATGTTGTTGTTGCCAATGCTGGACTTTATGGGCTTTATTGCCTTGGAGGAAGAGCATTTATTGACCATTGTACTTTTATAAATGAATTTCCAGCATCTCGCTCTACACCTATGGTTGGATTATTTAATCGTTATGATGATGGCAGTGGACAATATAGATATCGGGATTTAAGAGAGGCTTATTTTGGCAACTGCATCATCTCTGGAAGTAGAGAGTCAGAGCTAGGGTTTGACTTTGACCTAGATGCAGACTTTAATTATCAAATTCAAGGTTGCTTAATTAAGATTAAACCCAATCATTCAGCCGCAAACTATGATTTAACAAATGCAAGTTATTTTTATCAATGCGTCTTTAACGAAGACCCATCATTTATACTTCAAACATCCTACAATTATGAATTAGATTCTTCTTCAAAAGCAATTGATATTGGTCTTTCAGCACCAGCAATAAGAGTTCCTTATGATGCTCAGAAAAAATATAGAATAATAGATCCTGATGCTGGAGCACTTGAGAAAAATTAGTCCCTTAAGTTCATACAAAAGGATAAATTATTAATCCCATCTGCATAATCCCAAAGTTGAGGATTTTGCGAATCTCCAAAAGCTGTATTAAATCCTTGGCCTACAACAGTTTGAATTTCATCTCCATGAATCTCAAGTTTTTTGTTTATTG
>CALKDS010000057.1 GCA_938084135.1 uncultured Flavobacteriales bacterium | reverse complement strand
AATTTGTTTAACTCTTAAAACTTTTTGAAGTATTAAATCTGTCAGTGATGGAATTCTCATATCTCGCCATGCTTCACCGTAGTCATGGTTCTTATTTTCCATAAGATTATAAATATGTTTAGCATGCTGATTGTAAAGTATCAAGGCCTCTTCAGAATTTAAATCAGGTTCATTTACGACACCTTTTTCTATCTGGATAAGCGCCATGATCGAATAATTAACAATTCCAATAAATTCTCCTTCCATTGGGTCTTTAATTTTTTGACTTCCAGATATTTGGATGGATCTTAAACGATTGGCTTTGATAAAAATTTGATCTGTAAGAGAGGTTAAACGCAGTATGCGCCATGCGGTACCATAATCCTGGCCTTTTTTTTGAAATAAATCCCGGCACATTTCCATTATTGCCGAATACTCTTTCTGGGTCTTTTTCATAACTACCTTTATACTCGTGAAAGATACTGCATTTCGTCCATTTTATTTAAATATTTCGGGTCAAATATGGCATGCGAAACAACCTGTAATTGTTGGAGTTATAAATGCAACTCCTGACTCTTTTTATGCAAAAAGTAGATCTCTTCAAATAAATGATATAATTACAGCGGCAGAGAATTTAGTTTTGGATGGAGCCGACTGGATCGATATTGGTGGCTGCAGTACAAGACCTGGGGCAGACATACCGGATATTAAAGAAGAATGGCTAAGGATAGAATCAAGTCTAAAAGAGCTAGTCAAAAAGTTTCCAAATGTCCCAATTTCTATTGATACTTTTCGCTCTGAAATAGCGCAAAAAGCCATTGATACAGGAGCATCTATTGTTAATGATATCTCTGGTGGCTCGATTGATCCTGAAATATGGAATGTAGTCGCGGAAAATAAGGTGCCCTATGTATTAACACATTACCCTCAAGGATCAACTCCCAAAAATATGCAAAATGAACCTTTAGGATCAAAAGAGATATTTAGTTCTGTATTCCAAGAACTCAGCGCATCAATAGATAACCTTCATAGCTTGGGATTAAATGATTTATTAATTGATCCTGGGTTTGGTTTTGGAAAAACTATTGAATCGAATTATAAACTTATGTCTGACTTATCGGGCCTAAAAGAATTAAACCACCCTATTTATATCGGAATATCGAGAAAAAGTATGCTTTGGAAACTTCTTGATAGCAACCCGGATGAAATGCTACCCGCGTCAAGCGCAATTCACTTATACGCTCTAGAAAAGGGTGCACAAATACTACGTGTTCATGACCCTAAAGAGGCAAATCAAATCAGGACGATATGGAAAAACCTATGTCAGTAGACTAAATCATACCATTGAAAAAGAATAATAAAATCAAAATTTAATTGCTTTTGATTTTGGATAATAAAAAGTTAATATCTCATCAGCAGAGTATCCAAAATTTGCCATTCTCAGGCCTCCTTCCTGAGACATTCCGATACCATGACCGTATCCCCTGCCCGTTAAAGTAATATTGTCACCTTCATTGTTTTCGACACTAAACCAAGTTGACCGAAGAGAGAAGAATTCTCTAAAAGACCTTAAACGCTTTTTCTTCCCTTGAAACTCCATGAACTGAACTCTAGAAGGTTGCTTGAACGATAGAGCAAATTTATTTAAATCAGCATCTTGCATACTTACACCAAATGAATCTGATATGTATTTCAACCATTTTATTTTATTCACGGTCTTCTTCCAATAAGTTTGAGGACACTTAAGACTGAAGGTGTCCATGACACTAATGAGGGATGACCTCGGGTTAAAGTACCAACCACAAGGCATAGTCTGCCCTCCAGAATTAGCATGAAACAGGGCATCAATTGGATTGCCATTAATGTCTGCTAATATTATATTAGATGTGGAACGAACAGCCTCTAAAAGCCTATTCAATCTATTTAAATTCTGTGGCCATCCATGAAATGCTTGAGATCTTACATCATCAGTAACACCATACGGAAAGCCATCTTTTGAAAACTTATTATGATTTTTATAAACCCAAGTTCTCGCCAAAATAGCTTGAGCTCTCCATAATTCTGGATGATCTAACCTTCCCAACTCGGCATCCACAACACCAATTAAATATGAATCCAATGACAGCAAAGCGATGGATAACAAATATGTATTATGATATTTAAATATTAAAGAACCTGAGATACGGCGGGCAGTTCCATCTATATTTGTAATTTCCAAAATACCTTTAGAGACAAGCTGCAAAGAGTCTGCATGTTCCCAATCTTCATTGATTTTAAAAGCAACACTTTTACCCAAATTCATTACGCTTATCTTATTATCAAATATGGTATCTGTTTTGATATTTTTAAAAACTATTACTGCAAATC
Organism: uncultured Flavobacteriales bacterium; assembly: GCA_938084135.1. Lineage (GTDB taxonomy): Bacteria > Bacteroidota > Bacteroidia > Flavobacteriales > Schleiferiaceae > TMED14. The sequence goes on along the minus strand of CALKDS010000057.1, from coordinate 9,641 downwards.
TTGTTCCTCTGACATCAAAACCTCCGGAAAATTGACCAGAAAATATTTGAACCCTTAAAACATCTGGAACATCTTGTGACCGCAACTCTGCGCCCATTAAAAAAAAGCATAGAAAAGGAAATACTCCTTTATAAATTATTCGCAACATAATTGGCTACAGATAACATTGGATTTTGGTTCAAGTCTAGTTTTAGCCTTAATTTTTCATAAGATATTGTTTGCTGACTATTATCATTTAAAAGTTTTTCTAAAGCGAGAAAAAGAGCCTCAGAATTACAAGCATTTTGAACGAATTCTTTTAATACTCTCTCGTTAAGAATCAAGTTGACTAAAGATATATGGTCCACTCTTATAAAAAACTTAGCAATCAAATATGTAAACCACGATGTCTTATATGCAACAACCTGAGGTATGCCCCTTAGAGCTGTTTCTAATGTCGCCGTACCAGATGAGACAAGTGCTATCTCAGCACCCTCCAAGGCATTTACCCCAACAACAATTTGATCTGAATCAAAACTTTTCCCTGAATATTTTCTCAATATTTTTATATACTCCTCTTCTCCAATATGTTCAGGCCGAACCCACTTAAAGGATTTTTTTAATTTCATTGCGGTCTTAAAAAAAACAGGAATATGTTTTGATAATTCTTGTTTTCGACTTCCAGGTAATAAAGCCAACCAACCTCCTTTTTTTGCATTAATTTTTTTTACTCTTTGGACTGCAGGATGACCAAAATAGGGAGCATCAATGCCTTCTTTGTTCAAAAGTTCTGACTCAAAAGGAAGCAATGGAATTACTGCATCTGTATACTTTCTCAAACCAACAACCCTTCCTGGCCGCCATGCCCAAAACTGAGGACTTACAATTTGAATTAGCTTCGTTCCACTATTTCTAAGACCACTAATCGTAGCCCACCTTGCGAGACGAATATTGAAAGTCTGATAATCGATACAGACAATTATGTCTGGTTTCCATTTTGATAGAAATATCTTTAAATTCTTTTCCTGTTTCAGGATTCGAGGAATGTGCCTAGCAACTTCAAAAAAACCCATCAAAGAAAGCTCATTTAAACTCACTTGAGGCTTCTGACCCTCAAGAGCATCTGTCATTCCCTTACCACCCCAAAAAACAAATTCAGCTTTTGGCCAGTTATTTTTTGAGTATTTTATGAATTCAGAGCCTAAAACATCTCCCGAGGCTTCACCAGCTAAAACAAATATTTTCTTCTGTTTAATCATAACCACTCCCAACGAAAGTATAAATAGAGGGCAAAATATATTAATGAAACAAATAATATCATTCTAACCATAACCGTACGTTTTAAGAAAACACCCAAAATTAAAAAAAGAAAATTTATCAAGGTTGAGAACAAAAGAACTCGAAATAATAAAAAAGACCATAGATCCGGATCTATTTTTTCAGTTGATGGTAATTCAGGAAATCTAGCCAATAGATAAGTCCAAATAAATAATGGTGTGCCTCCAGCAGCAACAAGCCCAAGAGTCATATCTAAAAGTCCTCTTTTGCTAGCTATCATAGATCCAGAATTTTGTTGATATCAATAATTGATTTGTGTGAAGTCAGATCAAACTGAATCGGAACGACTGTTATATAATTATTATCTAAAGCCCAGATATCACTTTCATCCGAGCCATCCAAATCTTTAAACTCCCCTGTCATCCAATAGTACGATTTTCCATTGGGATCCATACGCTTGTCAAATTTCTCCATCCATTTACCAATTGTTTGACGACAAACTTTTATCCCCTTATATCTCGTTGCCGATATTTTTGGAATATTCACATTCAGACAGACTCCATTTGGCATACCCTTTTTTAAGACCATTGAAGCAATTTCATAAACATAATTTTCAGCTTCAGAAAAATCAGCATTCCAACTGTAATCAAGTAATGAAAATCCAATAGATGGAACTCCCTGCAATGCACCTTCAATTGCAGCCGCCATAGTGCCACTGTAGAGAATATTTACCGAGGCATTGCTGCCATGATTAATCCCGGATACAATCATATCTGGTTTTTTTTTAAGAATCTCATGGACACCTATTTTTACGCAGTCCGCAGGAGTGCCGCTGCATGAGAAATCTTTTTGAGGCCCTGAATCCATTAATACAGGATCACAACGAAGAGAGTCACTTATAGTTATCGCATGACTCATTCCGCTTTGCGGAGAGTCTGGAGCGACAACTACCACATCACCTAATCGATTCATTTGCTTAATTAGGACTCGAATACCAGGTGACGAAATGCCATCATCATTTGTTACTAATATCAGTGGTTTTACCATTTTTGTCATACTTCAAAACTACATTTTGACAGGTTATATATTACGGCATTGAATTTGTACTTTTCCACATTAAATAAATAATACAATGTTCATACTAATAATTGTTGTCTTTATGGCCCTTGGATTTTATGTCCAAAACCGCCTAAAATCTCGTTTTAAAAAGTATAGTAAAGAGCTCTTACACAATGGAATGTCTGGAGCTCAAGTTGCCGAAGCGATGTTAGATCATTACGGAATCAGCTCTGTGAATGTGGTGTCTGTTCCCGGTAAATTAACTGACCATTATAATCCAGCAAATCGCACCGTTAATTTATCTCCTGAGGTCTATGAAGGTCGAAATGTAGCTTCAGCAGCTATTGCTGCTCATGAATGTGGTCATGCTGTGCAACATTCTACGGCCTATTTCTGGCTTGGAATGCGAACGAAAATGGTACCTATGGTAAATGCATCCAGCCAAATAATGAGAATGGTATTCTTTGCTTCATTATTTGGAATGGGGTTATTGGGTTTAGGATATTCTAACATTCTTATACTTTTGATTGCAGCACAAGCAATAATTGCAAGCTTTGCTGTTGTTACACTGCCAGTCGAGTATGATGCATCAAGACGTGCTTTAGTATGGCTCAAAGGAGCAGGAATAACAAATCCCCATAACCATGGAATGGCTGAAGATGCTCTAAAATGGGCAGCTAGAACATATTTAGTGGCAGCTATTGCTGCAGCAACTCAACTACTTTATTATGTAATGTTATACATGAGGAGAAATTAAGTGGTTACTTTTAAACTAAATCACTGAACCTGAGTTATTTAAATATGAATTGGATTATTGGAATAGTAGTTTTAGCAGTTACATCCTTTATTGGGTTTACGTATTACTCCTCTCAAAAATTGGAAAAACCCAATTATGAAGTTTTAGTGAGCGAGGGTGACTATCAAATAAGGTTATACAATAGTAGCCTTTGGGCTGATGTAGAAGTTTCTACAACAAATCAGGGAGATATGTCAAGGGAAGGATTTCGTCCCTTGGCCAATTATATCTTCGGAGGAAACTCAGAGAATAAAAGTTTGAGTATGACGGCACCAGTTGCTATGGTCAACGATTCAACAAACCCCAGTATGAGGTTTTACATGCCATCTGATCGGAATATCAAAAATCTACCAAAACCCAACGAAAATAATATTCGCTTTGTAGAGCTTCCTGAGAGAAAACTTGCAATCTTTAAATTTGGCGGTAGCCTCAATGAAGGCAGCAAAAAAGAGGCTATGAAGAAATTAAAAATATGGTGCGAAGAAAATAGTTTAGAAATAATCGGACCGATGGAAGTTTTCGGGTATAATGCCCCTTATGAAGTAATCAAGACTAACGAAGTAGCATTTCCCGTTAAAGATTAGTTAATCTTCAGGGAAGATCTTTCCAGGGTTCATTATTCCTTTTGGATCTACAGAATCTTTAATAGCCTTCTGCAAGCTTATTGCAGCCTTATTAAAAGCGATGTCCATATAAATTTTTTGAACAAGACCAATTCCATGTTCCCCGCTTATTGTTCCGCCCATTAACTTTACTTGTTCAAATATTTCTCTTATTCCTGATTTTAGATGCTCCCCATCCCATTGATCATCAGTCATGTCTCCTTTTAAAATATTCACATGTAAGTTTCCATCACCTGCGTGACCGTAGCAAACCGACTCAAAACAATATTTAGACCCAATTGATTTCACCGCTCTCAGCAGCTGGGGTAACTTAGCTCTTGGGACCACAGTGTCTTCTTCCTTGTAAATACTATGAGACTTCACCGCTTCACCCACACTTCTTCGCAACTTCCAAATTGCATCACGTTCTTTTTCCGTTTCAGCAAAAAGAACTTCCACAGCACCATTGGAATCCACTACTGAAGATATTTCCTCTGCTTCTCGCATTACAGCTTCATTATCATGCCCATCTACTTCAATTAGAAGATGAGCTTCTATTTTATCATCAGTAGGCAGATTAACGTTCTCATTGTATTTGAGTGCCCAATCAATAGCTGCTCGCTCCATAAACTCAAGTCCAGATGGAGTTACTCCAGATCGAAATATTTTTTCTACCGCAGCGCATGCCATATCAGAAGAATGAAACGGAACTAATAGGGTGTATGAGAATTTTGGGTATGGTATTAGGCGAACTACTATTTTTGTAACTACTCCCAAAGTACCTTCAGATCCCACGAAAAGCTGTGTTAAATTATAGCCTGTTGAATTCTTAAGAGTATTTGCTCCGGTCCATATTATTTCACCATTTGGCAAAACTACCTCTAGGTTTAACACATAAGCAGATGTTACTCCATATTTAACGGCTTTTGGACCGCCTGCATTATAAGCTACATTCCCACCCAATGTCGAAGAGCCCCAGCTCGAAGGATCAGGAGGGTAAAAAAGACCTTTATTCTTACAAGCATCATGAAAAACTTGATTAATTACACCAGGCTCAACTGTGGCTTGGGAATTTGATTCATCAATTTCAATAATCTTTGACAAACTTTCCATACTTAAAGAAATACCACCAAAAATAGGAATCGAGCCACCTGAAAGCCCAGTCCTCGCAGCTGCAGGAGTAACTGGAATACCAAATTTATTTGCTTCTCTTAAAACAATAGAAACATCTTGGGTAGATTCTGGACGGACTACGACTTCCGGTAGATTACTTATATCTTCTGTTTGGTCATGAGAAAAATCTTTTAAACGCTCTCGATCAAAAGAAATTTTCTCTTCACCAAGATGCTCTTTGAGAGCCTGAAGCCAATTTGGTTTATCTTCGAACATATTTGAAAATGAATCGATCAAAAATAAGCTTTCAATGCAAAAAAAACTCACTATTCTTTTATTCTTTTCGTCTTTAGTTTTATTAGCTCAAGAAGAACCAATAAAACGGTCTGTTGAATTTAATGATGTATTTGCATCAAGAGTGTTTGCATCAAAAGGGGTTTATGGCTTGCGGTCAATGGAAGATGGTTTGCATTACTCAAGGCAAACTAAAAAAGGAATAGAGAAATTTGAATTTAAATCTGGAGAATCTAAAGGTGTATTAATCAGCAATGGGGATGCTTTAGATACAAAAGGAAATGATATACCGCTGAGATCTTATACTTGGATCAAAGGTGAAACAAAAGCTATAATAGAGACTGATATTGAGTCTATTTACCGTCATTCTTACAGGGCGAAAACCTATGTCTATGATCTTGAAAACAAAAGAACTTCGGAAGTTGCTTCACACCCGATTCAAAACCCATTGATCAATCCCAAAGGGAATAGCATTGCATACGTTTATCAAAATAATATTTATATCAAGTCTTTGATTGATTCTTCATCACTAAAAGTCACAAATGATGGAATCTTAAACGAAATAATCTACGGGGCTCCAGATTGGGTTTATGAGGAAGAATTTGGATTTCATATTGGAATAAGCTGGTCTGATAATGGCAGGTACCTCGCATACTATCGTTTTGATGAAACAGACGTTCAAGAATTCAGTATGGACATCTACGGAAACGAGCTATATCCGCATCCATATGTTTTCAAGTACCCAAAAGCAGGGGAAGATAATAGTAAAGTTGAAATTTGGGTCTTTGACACTAAAAGCAAAAAGCACAATAATGCCTCAAGTGGAATTAATTATGAATATATCCCTCGCATAAATTGGTCTCCACTCGGAGAATTGATAATATCTACTTTAAATAGACATCAAGACAGTCTGAATTTGATAAGATTTAATCCAGTCAATGAAGAAAAAAATAATCTCCTTCTAGAAACTGAAGACTCCTATATAGACGCTGATCATGGGATTACTTTCTTAAAAGACGGCTCATTTATTTGGATGTCTGAAAGATCTGGATACAATCATATATATCATGTTGGCCCAAGAGGGAAAAAGATAAAGGCTATAACTCGTGGTGATTTTGATATAACAAAGCTTTTTGGAGTAGACGAAGTTAATGGAGTGGTCTATTATCAAGCTGCTGCAATTGACCCTTCGCAGAGAGAGGTTTATAAAAGTTCAATCAAAAGAAAAAGACCAGTAAGAATAAGTCCGAAAAACGGATGGAACGGCGGAACTTTTAGTAGCACTTTTAGTAATTACATTTTAAACCATTCTGATGCTAACACCCCAGAAAAAATAAGTTTATGTGACAATTCCGGCAAAGTGATAAGAATATTAGAGGACAATTCTGATTTACGAGAAAGACTGGGCAACTTTAATCTGAGCCCCAAAGAGTTTTTTAAACTCAATACTGATAATGGACAGGAACTGGCAGCATGGCAAATTAAACCCCTCAATTTTAATGAACAGAAAAAATACCCAGTTTTGATGTTTGTATACGGAGGCCCGGGAAGTCAAACTGTTGAGAATAAATACGGTGGAAGAAACAATTGGTATCAGATGCTAGCGGCGCAGGGTTATTGGATCATCTCTGTTGATAATCGCGGCACAGGGGCAAAAGGTCGCGATTTTAAGAAATGCACATATTTAGAGCTGGGAAAACTTGAAGTTGAGGATCAAATTTCAGCGGCTCGTACATTGGCAAAAAATATTAATATTGATTCGAGTAGAATTGGAATATGGGGATGGTCCTATGGAGGATTCATGGCGGCGAACTGCATACTCAGAGGTTCTGATGTTTTTAAGACAGCTATTTCAGTTGCTCCCGTATCAAACTGGCGTTTTTATGATAATATTTACACAGAGAGATATATGAGAACTCCAAAAGAAAATGGAGATAGCTACGATGAAAACTCTCCATTGAGTCATGCAAATAAGCTGAAAGGAAATTATTTACTCATACATGGAACTGGAGATGACAATGTTCATGTACAAAACTCCATGCGTTTATCCGAGGCACTTATTCAGGCGAATAAACAGTTTGACTTTATGCTTTACCCTGACAAGAATCATGGGATTTATGGAGGTATGACAAGTGTGCATCTTTATTCAAAAATCTCTAATTTCATCCGCGAAAACTTATAATCTGATTATCTTCCGCATTCTAAAAACAAATATTAATCATGTCAACATCTAAAATCACCCACCCCAGAGGTCTCTATTCTCTATTCTTCACAGAAATGTGGGAGCGATTCAGCTACTATGGTATGCGCGCTCTTTTAGTTTTATATCTAACTACAGAATATGCACAAGGAGGGTTTGGGCTTGAAAGGGCCAGTGCTTTAGAGATTTATGGAATATTTACTGGTTTGGTATATCTAACTCCAATCGTAGGAGGAATGCTTGCAGATAAATTATTAGGTCAGCGAAAAGCTATCTATACCGGTGGAGTTCTCATGGCAATGGGACAATTTTCTTTAGCTGCTTCTCATGTTTTCATGAATGATGAAACCCAGAGAACATTTCTTTTCTATTTAGGTCTAGGTCTTCTTATGATGGGAAATGGCTTTTTTAAACCAAACATATCTACTATTGTGGGCACCCTATATAGCGATAATGACCCAAGAAAAGACTCTGCATTTACAATTTTTTATATGGGAATAAATTTAGGTGCCTTTTTAGCGCCAATCATTTGCGGAACCCTTGGTGAACAAGTGGGCTGGAGTTATGGTTTTGGTGCTGCAGGCATCGGGATGTTACTCGCTTGTATTTGGTTTTATTTTGAAGAAAATAAACTTGAAGGTCAAGGAATGCCTCCTGGTAGAATCGGCGAAAAAAGATTAAAAGGCAAAGATTTTATAAATGTTTTAGCTTACATCATTGGCTCTATTGTTTTTGTCTATGGATTCCTTATTCTACAAGATTCCATTTCAGAAAACCTTATGAGTACTTTAATTAAAATAGTTGCAGCTTTAGGTGTTTTAGCGCTGGGTTATATTATATACAAAGGCACTAATGGTAATGAAGAATGGAGCAGAGTTAGTGCGATTTTTATTTTTTCTATTGCCAATATTTTCTTTTGGAGTGGCTTTGAGCAAGCTGGCGGAACCTTTAATTTATTTGCAGCAGACGAAACGAATCGAATGATTGGAGAAACAGAGGTTGCGGCATCTTTATTTCAATCTATCAATGCACTAGCAATATTTATATTCGCTCCTCTACTTGCCTCATTTTGGGTGGCTCTAGCGACACGAAATAGAAACCCCTCTACTCCAGCTAAATTTGGATGGGGATTAACCTTCTTAGCTCTTGGTTTTGTCGTTATGTCTTTGGCTAGTTTTGCAGCAGAAGGAGAAGCATTAGTAAGCCCAATGTGGTTAGTTGGTGTGTATGTAATACATACTTTCGGCGAACTTTGTCTTTCACCAATTGGGTTATCCATGATTACAAAATTAGCGCCGCCCAAAATTGTGTCGGTAATGATGGGGTTATGGTTTGCTTCCATGGCATTAGCTAACTATATGGCTGGCATTATGGAATCTCTTCTCGAAGGAATTTTCCCTGGTATGAATTTATTTGTTTTTCTAACAATAACGGCAGGAACAGGAGCATTGATGATGTTTGCATTGACTCCGGTATTAAAAAAATTAATGAAGGGTATTCATTAAATATCAAGAAGTTTCAAAATTAAAAATGCCGTCAAATAGACGGCATTTTTAATTTTCCGAACAGTCAACTATTGATAAACAAAATCATATCCTTTCAGAGATAGAGTTCTATACTTTTTCTCATCGAACATGTATAACCTAGAGGGACGCTTTGCCCTGGAAGAAGAATGGATCATATTTCCAGTATCTATAAGAAGTTGACTCTTGAGTAACTTTCTTCTGAAGTTTCTCTTATCAAAAGACTTTGTTAACGCACATTCATACAAACGCTGAATGCTATACATCGTAAATTCATGCGGCAACAAACTAAATCCAATGGGTCTTCTTTTCACTCTGCGCTTGAGTCTTTCTTTTGCATAAGTGACTATTTCATTATGATCAAAAGCAAGTGCCGGAATATCATTTACATTCACCCAAGTATATTTCTCGCGCACCAAATTATCTTCAAGATCCGGATCTAAACGAACCGTGCAATAATAAGCAATGTTAATTACTCGTCCCACAGGATTTCTGTATAGATCTGCAAAACCATTCAATTTCTCCAGTAGCCAATCGTTCCTTCCTGTTATTCGATTTAACAATTCTTTGGCGACAAAAGAAGTTTCCTCATCGGTATTGACAACCGAAGAAGGAATAATCCAGGCACCTTCAAATGGGGTGCCGACTTTTTTAGATAAAAGAAGTTTCAAATTCTCACCATCAAATCCAAATACTATGACAGAAGTTGCTATTGCTACCTTAAATTGCTCTGGTAAAAAGTCTACGCGCATGTTAAAAATTTATTATTTTCTTTTTTGTTAACCACCACCCCCCCT
>CALKDS010000056.1 GCA_938084135.1 uncultured Flavobacteriales bacterium | reverse complement strand
TTGGTAGCTCTTCCTGCGAAAATTTTTGCTACGGGTTGCATGATTCTGACTTATTTGGGGTGCAAATGTAAACATTTTTATAGTATGTTTGCCTTCTAATTAGCCCAGGTGGCGGAACTGGTAGACGCGCACGACTCAAACTCGTGTACCCCTGGTGTGCGGGTTCGATTCCCGCCCTGGGCACTTTATAAAGTGCCGAATTAAGTTTTCAAGCTAAACCTACTAACATTTCTATGGATAAACAGGCAAAATATGATGTAGCATACTTGCGAATGGCGGCAGAGTGGTCAAAACTATCATATTGCGACCGACGTAAAGTAGGAGCCTTAATTGTTAAAGACAGAATGATAATTTCGGACGGTTACAATGGTACCCCTTCGGGATTCGAGAATATTTGTGAGGATGATGAGGGGTTTACTAAGTGGTATGTGCTCCATGCGGAGGCTAATGCTATATTGAAAGTGGCTAATTCTACTCAAAGTTGCACTGGGTCAACACTTTATCTTACGATGTCCCCTTGCGCAAATTGTAGTAAACTAATCCATCAAGCTGGAATTGCTCGAGTTGTTTATGCTTTAGAGTATAAAGATTTATCTGGAATTGAATTTTTAAATAAAGCCGGAGTAGATACGGAATTAAGAATTATTGATTCAATTTAGAAAAGCATAAAAAAGCCGTATCGATTAACGACACGGCTTTTTAAAGTTGCAAAAAGCTTCTTTTTACTCAGCTACTTCTTCAGTTGCTTCTTCAGTTGCTTCTTCAGTTGCTTCTTCAGTTGCTTCTTCAGTTGCTTCTTCAGTTGCTTCTTCAGTTGCTTCTTCAGTTACCTCTTCAGTTACCTCTTCAGTTACCTCTTCAGTTACCTCCATGGTTGCTTCTTCAGCATTGTTACAAGCAACAAAGGCAACCATTGCCAATGCGCTTAAAAATAAACTTATTTTTTTCATAATTCTTTGATTTATATAGTTTAAGGCTCCTTCAAAGGTATGAAAATATGAACTTCATACAAGTAACCTATCAATTCAAACTTTTTTTAGAAGAGCCTCTACGGAAGTAGTATTTTTAATAATATTTGAGAGGTCTTTTATTTCTACTCGGTTTTGGCCCATGCTATCTCGATCCCTAACAGTTACAGTATTATCAATCAACGACTGATGGTCAACGGTTATGCAAATAGGAGTGCCAATGGCATCTTGACGACGATACCTTTTTCCAATAGCGTCTTTTTCATCAAAGATTAGTTGAAAATTAAATTTTAGTTGATCATAAATTTTTTTGGCGCATTCGGGAAGTTTATCTTTTTTCAATAATGGGAGTATAGCTGCTTGATTTGGAGCCAATGAATGAGGAAGCTGCAGAACAGTTCTTAAAGTTCCATCCTTGAGGGTTTCTTCTTTTAGGCATTCTGATAGGACACTTAAGAACATCCGATCTAAACCTATTGAGGTCTCTATCACACTAGGAGTGAAATTCTCATTTGAAACAGGGTCGAAGACTTGAAGTTTTTTACCTGAGTGTTGAGAGTGCTGTTTCAAATCGAAGTCAGTCCGGCTATGTATACCCTCTAATTCTTTGAATCCAAAGGGGAAGTTATATTCTATGTCAGCAGCAGCATCAGCATAATGTGCTAGCTTTTCATGATTATGATAACGATAATTTTTTGGATTAAACCCTAAAGATTCATGCCAATTCATTCTTACTTTTTTCCAATGATCAAACCATTTCATCTCTGAACCAGGCATGATAAAGAATTGCATTTCCATTTGCTCGAACTCTCTCATTCTAAAAATAAACTGTCTTGCAACTATTTCATTTCTAAATGCTTTTCCTACTTGAGCAATGCCAAATGGAATTTTCATTCGGCTCGTTTTGAATACATTAAGAAAGTTGACAAAAATTCCCTGTGCTGTTTCTGGTCGAAGAAACAAATCATTAGCTCCTTCTGCAACAGAACCTATTTTGGTGCCGAACATCAGATTAAACTGACGGACGTCAGTCCAATTAGATGATCCACTGACAGGACATTTAATTTTTTCGTCAATAATAACTTGTCGCGCTTCAGAAAGATTATTGTTTGAAAGAGCTTTTGAAAACCTACTTAAAATCGTTTTTGCTTTTTTTTCATACTCTAATACTCGAGTATTTGTTTTTCGGTACAATTCGGAATCAAATGAATCGCCAAAGCGAAGAGCTGCTTTTTTTATTTCTTTTTCTGCTTTTTGAAATAGTTTTTCGGCGTAATCTTCAACCAATACATCTGCTCTATATCTTTTTTTTGAATCCTTGTTATCAATTAAAGGATCATTGAAGGCATCAATATGACCAGAAGCTCTCCAAACATCAGGGTGCATAAAAATAGCAGAATCTATACCTACCACGTTGTCGTTTAATTGAACCATAGATCGCCACCAATAATTTTTAATATTATTTTTCAAAAGCGCACCATTTGGACCATAGTCATAAACCGAGCTCAGGCCATCATAGATTTCACTGCTTTGAAATACGAATCCATATTCTTTGGCATGGGAAATAACTTTTTTAAATGATTCTTCAGCTCCTTGGGACATTTTATTTAGTTAAAGTGAGTTATAAAATATTAAAATATAAACTATTCTTAAGCTATTAGAGAACTAATATTAGCAGTAAAAAGTCGCACAGAAATAGCTAATAAAATTATTCCGAAGATCTTTCGAATAATTGAAATCCCCCCTTTACCTAAGATTCCTTCAATGTGATGGGTGTTTTTTAAAACCAGATATACTAGTATGGCATTGATTATTATGGCTATTAAAATATTAATAGATGCGTATTCACTTCGAATAGAGATTAGTGTGGTAAGTGTCCCTGCTCCTGCAATTAAAGGAAAAGCAATTGGGACAATGCTTGCAGATTCTGGCTCGACTTCTTTGTATATCCGAACACCAAGAATCATCTCCAATGCCAGAAAAAACAAAATCAGCGCGCCGGCTACAGCAAATGAAGCTACATTGACTCCAAATAGGGCCAAAAGCTCTTCTCCAATAAACAAGAAAATTATCATAATTGAACATGCAGCAATAGTTGCTTTTTCAGATTGTATGTGCCCAACCTTGTCTCTAACGGATATTACTATAGGAATACTGCCAATTATATCAATAACTGCAAATAATACCATCGTTACCGAAAGAATTTCAGAAATATTCATTTTATAAAAATATTCAACATTGATTTATATGGGTAAAGGTAGACCTTTGCCATATGTTTCAAATTGGAAAAACAGTTGTTTCAAAAGTTGTATTTGATCAAGCTTTTTGTTGTGATTTATCTAAATGCAAAGGAGCGTGTTGTGTTGACGGAGATGCGGGTGCCCCATTAATGCCAAATGAAGTTAAAATTTTAAGGGATATTCAACCAAAAATTCGTCCATACCTCCGTCCAGAAGGTATATCAGCTATTGAGTCTCAAGGGCATTTTGTTATTGATGAGGATGAAGAATACACGACTCCTCTTGTAGATAAAAAGGAGTGCGCTTATGTAATATTTGAATCAGGAGTCGCAAAGTGCGGAATAGAAAAGGCTTATGAAGCGGGAGCTATAAATTGGCCGAAGCCAATATCTTGTCATTTATATCCTATCCGGGTCACTAAATACTCAGATTTTGATGCACTAAATGTTCATCATTGGAAGGTTTGTGAACCGGCATGTAGTTTAGGTCAAGAGTTAAAATTACCGGTCTTTAGATTTTTAAAAAATAGCCTCGAACGTGCTTATGGAAAGGATTGGGTGGATGAAGCAGAATTGCTCTACAAGAAAATTGTAGAGCAATGAGATAAAAAAGGAATTAAGGTTATTAACAATTGATGTGGATTATTTTCAAGGAACTTGAATAAAATAATTTGGTTAATTCAAACACCCTGATTTTTGGGCATTTTTTGATTGCCGGTAGAATCATAAATGTTGAAAACTCCAACTTAATGTTCAAATCTATCGCTTGTAAAAACCCCAATGCTTTCCAAGATTTGTAAAGCTCACTTGCAGTATGTTTTCGTCGGCTTTGACCGTTTCTGCTGCTAATACGCATCTAGAACATACTTAAAAACCTCGCTGTTAGGCGATTAGATTAAATTAAAATGAGCAAATCAACTACGCAAAACGAACCAATTTTAAAAGAAAACCCAAATAGATTTGTGCTTTTCCCTATTGAACATAATGATATTTGGGATATTTATAAAAAAGCAGAAGCAAGCTTTTGGACGGCTGAAGAAATAGATTTACATCAAGATATTACAGATTGGGAAAATAAACTATCTGATGATGAAAGATATTTTGTAAAACATATACTTGCTTTTTTCGCAGCTTCAGATGGAATTGTTAATGAAAATCTTGCTGAAAACTTTGTCAATGAGGTTCAATACACTGAGGCAAAGTTTTTTTATGGTTTTCAAATAATGATGGAGAATATTCATAGTGAAACATATTCTTTATTGATTGACACTTATGTTAAGGATACAAGTGAAAGAAATAAGTTATTCAACGCTATTGAAACTTTTGACGCAATTAAAAAGAAAGCTGATTGGGCGTTGAAATGGATTGATTCACCATCGTTTGCGGAAAGATTAATAGCATTTGCAGCTGTTGAAGGTATATTTTTTAGTGGAGCATTTTGTTCTATTTTTTGGATGAAAAAAAGAGGGTTACTACCTGGATTAACATTTTCAAATGAACTAATTAGCAGAGATGAAGGAATGCACTGTGACTTTGCTGTTCATCTTCATAATGAGCACCTTGTAAATAAAGTTCCTCAAGAGCGAATCATTCAAATTATCACAGAAGCTTTAGACATAGAAAGAGAGTTTATTACTGAATCTCTTCCTGTAGACTTAATTGGCATGAATAGCCGTCTTATGGAGCAGTATTTAGAGTTTGTTACCGATCGATTACTAACAGAATTAAATTGTCCAAAGAGTTATAATTCTGAAAATCCTTTTGACTTTATGGATATGATTTCTCTAGAAGGAAAAACAAATTTCTTTGAAAAAAGAGTTTCAGATTACCGAAAGGCTGGGGTTGGAATGGAACAAGAGACCAAGGAAGATTCTTTTTCATTTGACTCAGATTTCTAAAAAACAAATCATATGATGAATGTATTAAAGCGTGATGGCCGCAAAGAAGCTATCAAATTTGATAAGATTACAGCAAGAATTCAGAAGCTTTGTTATGGCTTGAGTTCACATGTCGATGCTGTAGCTGTTGCAATGAGGGTAATCGAAGGATTATACGATGGGGTTAGTACAAGTGAATTAGATAGTTTATCTGCTGAAACATCCGCATCAATGACGGTTAGACACCCGGACTATGCTAAGCTTGCAGCTAGGATTGCCGTATCAAATCTGCACAAGAATACTAATAAGTCATTTACTGATACGATGCGGGAATTACATCAGTTCGTTAGTCCAAAAACAGGGAAGAAGGCTCCTTTAATCGCTGATGACGTTATGGAAATTATAGAATCTAATGCCGAATTATTAGACTCTACACCTATTTATGACCGAGATTTTAGTTATGACTATTTCGGCTTCAAAACCTTGGAAAGGTCATATCTCTTGCGCACAAATGGGAAAATTGCTGAAAGGCCACAGCAAATGCTTCTACGTGTGGCAATTGGAATTCATAAAGAAAAGATTGAAGACGCTATCGAGACATATAATGGTATGTCTAAAGGGCTCTACACTCATGCAACTCCAACACTTTTTAATTCTGGGACACCTAAGCCTCAAATGTCGAGTTGTTTCTTGCTTCAAATGCAGGACGATAGCATAGATGGTATTTACGATACATTAAAGCAGACTGCAAAGATTTCGCAAAGTGCAGGAGGAATAGGGCTCAGCATTCACAACATAAGATCTACAGGTTCATATATCCGCGGAACAAATGGCACTTCAAATGGTTTGATTCCTCTTTTGCGTGTTTTTAATGACACTGCTAGATATGTAGATCAAGGCGGAGGTAAGCGAAAAGGATCATTTGCTATTTATTTGGAGCCCTGGCACTCTGATGTTTTTGACTTTTTAGATCTGAGAAAAAATACTGGAAAAGAAGAAAATAGAGCACGTGATTTATTCTATGCTCTCTGGATTCCGGATCTTTTTATGCAGCGCGTGGAGGAAGATGGGAATTGGACATTAATGGACCCTAATGAGTGCCCAGGCCTATTTGATACGTATGGCGCTGAATTCGATGCTCTCTACACTAAATATGAATCTGAGAATAAAGGGCGTAAAACCATCGCAGCTCGTGAGCTTTGGACTAAAATACTGGAAGCTCAAATCGAGACAGGGACCCCTTATATATTATATAAAGATGCCTGTAACTCAAAATCAAACCAAAAAAATCTTGGGGTTATTCGCTCTTCAAATCTCTGT
Organism: uncultured Flavobacteriales bacterium; assembly: GCA_938084135.1. GTDB lineage: Bacteria > Bacteroidota > Bacteroidia > Flavobacteriales > Schleiferiaceae > TMED14. The sequence continues at coordinate 17,262 of CALKDS010000056.1, read as the reverse complement.
ACAGAGATCATAGAATATACTGCTTCAGATGAAGTTGCTGTTTGTAATTTAGCATCAATAGCATTACCTAAATATGTTAAGGATGGAGCTTTTGATCATCAAATGCTTTACGATATCACATATAAGATTACAAAAAATTTAAATGAAGTAATAGACCAGAATTATTACCCAGTTCCGGAAGCAAGAAACTCTAATATGCGTCACCGGCCTATTGGGATTGGAGTACAAGGATTAGCAGATGCGTTCATTCATTTAAGATTACCCTTTACAAGCCCAGAGGCAAAGCAGCTCAATAAGGATATCTTCGAGACTATTTATTTCTCAGCAGTTACCGCTTCTTATGATCTTGCTAAGATTGATGGAGCCTATGAAAGCTACGAAGGATCACCAATGTCAAAAGGAGAATTTCAATATAATATGTGGGGACTTAAAGATGAGGATTTAAGTGGTAGATGGGATTGGTCGGGTTTGCGAAAAAAAATCAAAAAACATGGCGTTAGAAATTCATTGCTTTTAGCACCAATGCCTACCGCTTCTACATCACAAATTCTCGGAAATAACGAATGTTTTGAGCCTTATACGAGCAATCTTTATACCCGCCGAGTTCTCTCGGGAGAGTTTATTGTCGTTAATAAACATCTTCTTTTAGATCTTGTAAATCTAGGCCTATGGAACGAAGATGTGAAAAATGCAATTATGGCTAATAATGGATCTATTCAAAGTATTGAAGGAATTCCAGAGAACATAAAACTCCTGTATAAGACAGTTTGGGAACTATCTATGCGGGATATTATTGATATGTCTGCGGATAGAGGAGCATTTATAGATCAATCGCAATCCTTGAATCTTTTCGTTGAATCTCCGAACATGGGTAAGCTTACTTCAATGCATTTTCATGCCTGGAAAAAAGGTCTTAAGACAGGGATGTATTACTTAAGAACAAAAGCTGCATCTGCAGCGATAAAGTTTACAGTTAAGAAAAAAGAAGAGAAAGTTTCAACGGAAGAAGTTTTTTCCGAGATGCCAATAAAGAAAGTAGAAAACACAGTAACAGATCCTATTAAAGAGTTTACTGAAGAAGAGATTTTAGCTTGCTCAATTGATAATCCTGATGACTGTGAAGCCTGTGGATCTTAGATTAGACTTAATGAATGTGCGATAGCTCATTCTTAGTAGTTAACTTAATGTGTTAATCTATTGTTATTTAGGTAAAATATTCTTACTTTTAGTAACACCTAAATACAAATGCTTGAAGTATGGCACAGCGTGACCCAAGAGAGCCCAGAAGTTCAGAAGATCGGATGTCTATGCGAGAACGTAGAGCTCAAAAGAGATTAGAAGAGGCAGAACATGATTCACATTCTATGACAACGACTATTTTTGTTGTGGTAATGATTCTTATAATAATTGGAGGTGCAGTTTATTTAACTACAAAGTAAGATTTTTTTAAATATTTTCATAGTGTACCTTCGTCGCAATGAAAAGGTTTACAGCAATTATTGGTGGAGGTTTAGGTTGGGCATTGGGTGGTCCGATTGGGGCCATTCTAGGGGCTGCACTGGGGACAATATTTTCAGAAGAAATATCCAATGTAAAGAAGTCCTCAAAAAGATTTAAAAACCCTGAAACAGACTTTCATGCGAGTTTATTAGTTTTAGCTTCGGTTGTCATTAAAGCTGATGGTAAAATTGACAGAAGAGAGCTTGATTTTGTTCGTAGGCAATTTGTAAAATGGTTTGGTATAAATAAAACTAATAATAGTTTTAAGGTATTTAAAAGTCTGATTAAAACCGAGCCTAATCTTCTTAAGATATGTCAACAGATCAAGAGGAATATGCCATTACAGGGCAGAATACAAATCATTAGTTTTTTATTTGACCTATCTTTTGCGGATGGCATAATATCAAGTAATGAGAATAAACAAATTGCCCGAATCTCAAGTTATTTAGGTATCAGCTCGCAAGAGTTTTATCAGTTAGAGACAATTAAAACAAAAAAAGTAAAAGATCCATACGAGATTTTGGGGATTACATCAAGTAGCTCAGATCAGGAATTAAAAAAAATGTATCGAAAATTAGTAAAAAAATATCATCCGGATTCCATTCAAGGCATGGGTAAAGAAGTGGTTAGGGAGGCTGAAAATACATTCAGAAAAATTCAAGAATCATATGAAGAAATATGTCAACGGCGAGAAATAAAATGAAATTCCAATTCGCCATAAAATCTGAACTGGACAAGTTTGATAAGATTTTCCCAAAGGCATTTAATAGCAAGGTTGCTTTATTAAATCTAATATTGAGATATGCCATTAAGCAGAAAGGGAAGCGTATTCGTCCCGCACTAGTCTTTCTTATTTCAAAGGCTATTGCTGGAGAGGTGAATGACCGAACGTATCGAGGAGCAACTTTAGTAGAACTGATGCATACCGCAACTCTAGTCCACGACGATGTTGTTGATGAGTCATTCGTTCGTCGAAGCAAGTTTTCGGTCAATGCACTTTGGAAAAATAAAATTGCCATTTTGATTGGAGACTATATGTTATCTCGAGTACTATTATTGGCAGTTGATCATGGGGATCATCAGTTACTCGGTCATATTAGTCAATCAGTCCAACAAATGTCGGAGGGAGAGCTTTTGCAAATAGAAAAAGCAAGAAAATTAGATATTGATGAAAAAATTTATACAGAAATTATTTCAAAAAAAACCGCTTCATTAATATCTACTTGCTGTATAATTGGCGCGAGTTCTGTAAATGCAGACGAGGATAAATTAGAATCTGCAAAAAAATTCGGATTTAATTTAGGAATGGCATTTCAGATTAAAGATGACCTCCTGGATTATCAAAACTTTGGAAAAAGTGGGAAGCCTTCAGGAATAGATGTAAAAGAGCAAAAATTAACATTGCCGTTAATTTATGCTTTAAATATTGCATCATTTGGGGATAAAAGAAAAATGATGCGGATAGTAAAAAACAAGAAAGATGACCCTAAAAGTATATCATGGCTAATGGAGAAAGTTTTAGAGTTAGGTGGAATGGAGTACTCTAAAAAAGTCATGGATAAATATGAAAATCAGGCGATACTCCATCTTGAACACTTCCCAGAATCAGAAAGTAAAAAAGCATTATATCAGTTAGTTGAATTTGTGGTGAGAAGAAATCTCTAGCTTCTCTATAATTTGAAAATCAGTATCTTTCAATTATGGGTAGAATAACTGCATCATGTATAGAGAAAATTCACGACGCTACTGTTGTTGAAGAGGTGGTAGGAGAGTTTGTGCAGCTAAAAAAAAGTGGATCTACTTTTAGAGGATTGAGTCCTTTTTCAAATGAAAAAACACCATCATTTTATGTAGTTCCCTCAAAGCAAATTTTTAAAGATTTCTCCTCTGGTAAGGGTGGCTCAGCGGTTACTTTTTTAATGGAACATGAGCAAATGACTTATCCAGATGCTCTTCGTTGGATCGCAAAGAAATATCATATTGAAATTGAAGAAGAAGCTTATTCTGAGGAGGAAGATGAAAATAGAAATATTCGTGAGAGTTTATTAGCAGTAAATTCTTTTGCTTTGAAAACGTTTAGCGAATGGTTGTGGGAAGATGACCTAGGGAGGTCGATTGGCTTAGCTTATTATAGAGAAAGAGGCTTTACAGATGAGACTATTAAGAAATTTGAGTTAGGATTTCATCTTGAGGGAAGATCAAAATTTAGTGATATCGCAATCAATGCTGGATATAAACCAGAGGTAATTGAACAAACTGGGTTATCAATACACCGCGACGACGGTTCATATATCGATAGATTCTGGGGTAGAGCTATGTTCCCTATCCACAGTATGAGTGGAAGAATAATTGGATTTGGTGGAAGAACATTAAAGACTAAATCTAAAACTGCGAAATATTTAAATAGTCCTGAATCTCAAATATATTACAAGAGCAAAGTTTTATACGGTCTTTTCCAAGCAAAAAAAGTGATTGTTAGAAATGATCAATGTTATCTTGTTGAGGGTTATACTGATGTTATTTCTCTTTCTCAGCATGGCATTGAGAATGTAGTTTCCACCTCCGGAACAGCTTTAACCATAGAACAGATACGCTTGTTAAAGCGACTAACAAGAAATGTTACTTTGCTTTATGATGGGGATGCAGCAGGAATAAGGGCATCATTTAGAGGAATAGATCTTTTACTTGAAGAAGGCATGTTAGTTAGAGTAGTTCCTCTTCCTGAGGGTCAAGATCCTGATACTCTCGCGAAAGCAATGAAACCTGAAGGGTTACTCGATTATTTAGAAACGGAAGAACTAGATTTTATTCAGTTTAAATTAGAGTCGTTAATTCAGGTTGCTACAGATGACCCAATTCAGAGGGCAGAGATGGTTAGAGATATTGTTCAGAGCATTTCCAAAATACCCGATGCAATTCTGAGAGAAGTCTATATAAAAGACTCTGCTAAAAGGCTAGAAATTGAAGAAAAAAGTCTTTTCTTAGAGCTAAATCGTATAATAGACACAGGAAATAGAAAAATTGAAAAGCAACGTCAAGAGCTAACTCTTAACGACTCAATGGTAGTTGAGAAAAAGACGGAGATAGATACACGACCCCCTTCTGCGGAAGACACATTGATGAGGATATTATTGCTAAATGGGATTGATGAAGTTAAAATTGAAATACCAGATGATGAACCATTTATAGGTAGGGCTGGTGAATTTATTTTAAATGAATTGAATTTCGATCAACTGGAGTTTATATTTCCTACATATAAAATTATTTATGATGCTCTAAAGATAGCATTCGATAAGGATAGGAAGTTACTTGATGCTAATCACTTCATCCGATCGAATGAGCCGGAAATTGCTGCCATTGTCGCTGAATTGTTAGTCGATAAATATGTTCTTGCTGATTGGGAAAAAAAGAATATCTATATACCGAAAAGAGAAGATAAACTTTCAAATCATGTGCTTGAATCTGTCTTTAGGTTTAAGGAAATAAAATTGAAAGAAATGATATCTGAAAAGCAATTAATATTAGACAAAACCATAAATGAAAAAGAAAGACTCCTTCAGTTAAAAGACTTTAATGACTTGATTGCGATAAAGAATAGCCTTTTTAAAAAGCTGAACAGAATCTTGTAAATCTTAACCGGATTACATTTTTCTGTGGGGTATTGAATTAGCGTATCTAAAGAAGCAATATGGATATAAGCTTATCCAAATAGATTATCTAGTGTTTCTTGAGCTACTGAGTGATATCCGTCTCTTGCTTTGAAATAAATCTGCTTAGCAAACCCCTCTCTGCCAGAATTAATTAATGCTTTATATATTGGAGTAAGAAACTTTCTCCGCCCTACTTTAACTAAGAATTCTTCAATCTTTTTATCAAAATATTGATTCTTATAATTTTGTGAGATTGCAATTACAAGCCAAGCTGAGAGTATTTCAGAATTTTTCACATTAGTGAAATTAAATCGGCCATCTAGCTTTACCATGTCGTTTTGAGCAATTTTATTTTCCCCTAAAATATTTAAAAAATGTAGCCATTCATGTGTGCTCCATTGAGAGCTATTGAAAGTATATTCTGGATTAATCAGAATATTTTCAACAGCACTTTCAACAGCTAAAAATCTTTTAGGGTAAACTTTTGGGCAATTTTCAGGCAATCCAGTTCCATATATCCAGTTTTCCATATCAGCCATTCCCCATTGCTTTTTGTTTAGTAAATTACTCTTTAAGTACTGCACGAATTCTGATGTTGTGACTGATTTGAATTTATATATTTTAAAGTAGTTTTTTAAAAACAAATCAAATTTTTCACGCCCAACTAGATTTTCAATGACTAATAATAAATGAAAGCCTTTATCATAAGCAATCGCAGTTACTCCATCATCAGGATTTCGCCCTACTAAATCGATGGATAATCTTGTGTCATTTGGCTCAGAGTTCATGAATTCTTTGATTTCGGATTTTAAATCTGAGTACGAGAGTTTTCGTAGCATATCAGAATAGCCTTTTCCATATACGGATTCCATAATTCTATTTTCAAAATATACAGTGAACCCTTCATTTAGCCAGAAGTCATTCCATGTTGCATTAGTCACCAAATTTCCGCTCCATGAATGTGCTAATTCATGCGCAATTAAAGCAACTAGAGATCGATCACCTGATATTACGGTTGGGGTTAAAAATGTTAGCCTGGGATTTTCCATTCCGCCAAAAGGAAAAGAGGCAGGAAGCACAAGTAAATCATATCTTCCCCACTGATAAGGACCATAAAGTTTCTCTGCGGCTAAAATCATTTTCTCCGTTTCGCCGAATTCCCATGCTGCTGATTCTAATATTGAAGGTTCGCAGTATACCCCAGTTCTGGAACCTGTGGATTGATAGGCTATATCTCCTACAGCGAGCGCCATAAGGTAGCTGGGGATGGGTTCATTCATTTCAAATGCATATTTACCGTCATATGATAATTCCTTGGGGTTGGAAGCGCTCATCAATGCCATCATACCTTTTGGAGCTTGAATTTTAGCTTTATACGTGAATCGTATTCCTGGACTGTCCTGCAATGGTATCCAGGTTCTAGCTAATATTGCTTGACTTTGAGTAAATAGAAAAGGTTTAGTTTTTCCATTGGTTTGCTCTGGGGTTAACCATTGTAGAGCTTTAGCATTCGGACTTGTTTGATATGAAATAATTATAGTATAATTCCCAGTAATTTTTTTTTGAGGAAAAATCAATAGTTCTGTTCCTAAAATTGGATCATTTTGTCCATAGTTAAAATCAAGAGGTATAATATTTTTAGAATCTAATGCTTCGATTTTTTTTATAATTAAATCATATGAGTCTAGACGAATGGTGTCAGCATCTAGACATTTTAAACTTATGGTAGCAGTTCCCGAAAGTATGTTCTCATTAAAATCAGCCTCAAGATTAAGGTCTAAATGATTTACTACTGCCTTTTCGGGGTCAGCAAAAGAGTGTGGATCTTTGGTAAACATATTTGCATTTGAAAATTCAATTGATTTGTTTTTACAGCTTGTAATAAAAACTATAAACACGCTGATCAATAATAAGTTATTTTTCATAATATAATTCATTTTCCTCCAGTTACTCCTCCAGCAATTATATATTTCATTATTTCGGTTGAGCTTGCATCTAGGGGTTCAACATAATTCTTCGGGACGATGAATACCTGCCCAGAAATAGCAAGTGAATGCGGGACATAAACAGTAATAAGTGCATCATTCAAATTTCCGATATCTTTTAGGCTTTCATCAGTGATAAAACCAACTCTACGAACTTCTTCTTTTAGTGATAGCCTCAAAAGAACTGGCTGTTGAAAGCCTTTCTTTTTCCCCGTTAGCGATTTCATTACGTCACTTACTGATGAATATATGATCTTAACTAGTGGCATAGTTTTTAGCATTTCATCTAAGAACTTTACAAATCGAAATTTCAATGTAAATCCGCCAATAAAACCAATAAAAGTGATTATTACAATTAATGTTAAAAGCCCTATGCCAGGTATATTCGAGGGGATTAAATCATCTAAAAAACTTAATACTGTCCACAGAAAATAAAAAGTAATTGCCACGGGACTTGTGTAAAGTAACCCCTGAATAAAGTAGTATAGTAGTCGTTTCATATTATTTCAGTGAAAATGCTTTTGTTTAAACGCATTGACTAAGTTATAACCCAATTGATTCAGTATATGAACTAGTCGAATCAGTGAGTTCAGATACTGGGTCCCAAAAATATTTTTGGAAGTTTTGAATTTTATTATTGATTACTATAATGCCTTCCTGATTTAAACGGGATTCCATCTCTTTAATGCTCTTGAAATGATGTTTCCCCGTCAAGACACCTATTCTGTTAACAACTCGATGAGCTGGAATATCTGTAAAGTTATGACTCTTATTCATCGCGAACCCAATTATTCGCGCTGAACCCTTTGAACCTAATGCTTTGGCAATTGCACCATAAGATGTAACCCGACCATATGGAATTTTTTTAACTATTTGATAAATACTATTATAAAAATTTTTTGGTAATGACATGTTTTTTAATCAGGAAATGAAAATTTTAAATAGTTAATTGGTTTACCGCTATTAATCCAAATCTTCTCATAAAACGTTTTTACAGCGAATGCCTCATGCTCGGGATTATCCGATAATTGATTATAAATGTCATGGTAGGATTCTTGAATCTCAAATTCACAAACCTTGATTATTCCATGCAAGTAACCATGAAGAAATTCACTGTCCGATTTCAAATGAATTACCCCTCCTGGTTTAAGTAGGGTTTGATAAATAGACAAAAAGTCTGGACTCACCATTCGATGTTTAGCTCTTTGGAATTTTATTTGAGGATCTGGAAATGTTATCCAAATCTCATCGATTTCTCCTGGGCTAAAACAATACTTTATCCACTCAATTCTCGTTCGCAAAAACCCAACATTGTCCATTTTTTCAGAAATAACTTTTTTGGCACCATACCAAATGCGTGCTCCTTTAATATCAACGCCAATAAAATTTTGATTCTGATTTCGGGATCCAAGTTCGGTGCAGTATTCCCCTCTGCCACAACCTAGTTCAACTATAATAGGGTTTTCGTTTTTAAAGAAATCCGAATTCCATTTACCACGAAGTGAAATACCTTCTAATACATCATCTTTAGTTGGTTGAATGACTCGACTCAATTCATCAAGTTCTTTAAATCTTGTAAGCTTATTTTTTCCTCCCATTCACATGATATTTTGAATATCAATTATTCGAGCTTGTAGTCTTTGCTCACCTCTAAAGTAATTCCATTCTAATATAACAGCTACATTAACCAACTTATTTTTTGGACGAAATAATCCCCACCCAAATCCTATTGCCGGAATCTGTTTGCGAGATATGGGGTTCGTTAAAAGAGTCCTTAAATGTTTATTTGAAGACATATATGAGGTCTTCTCCATAGTGACTTTATATAGTCCCCAAACTGGAGATTTATTTCCCATTCCAAAAGGCGCTAGCTTATCGAGCAAAAGACAAAGATCTTCATTTAAATCCTCTGGTTTTGCAGCTGCATCGATTAATATCTCTGGAGACCTTTTATCTTCCTGCCAGTGCTTATTTACGGAAATATTGAATTCTTTTCTAAAAGTGTAAAGATTATTTGGACTCAATGTAAGTCCTGCTGCGGCATGATGTCCTCCAAACTGCAGTATATGGTTTGATGAGCTTTCTATCGCATCGTAGATATTTAATCCAGGCACTGATCTTGCGCTTCCTGAAATGATACCATCGCTCTCAGTAAGTACAATAGTAGGTTTATGAAAAAGTTCTACCATGCGTTGAGCAACTATTCCTAAAACACCTTTATGCCAATTAGAACCAAATAAAACTAATGCAATGTCTTTTTTATAGGTAAGTGCTAATTCTTTAGCAGCTGAACTTATTATTTCTTCTGTAGATCGTCGTTCTAGATTATAATTTTCAATTTCTTTTCCCAGCTTTTCAAGAAGCTCAGGGTTTGGAGTAGTAAGGAGGTCTACGGCGAAATGACCATGACTCATTCGGCCAGCAGCATTAATTTTTGGCCCAATAGCAAAGACAACATCTTCAAGAGAAACTAAACCTTCTTTTTTCTTTCCTAAAAGAGCAGAGATAGAGGGTCTCGGATTATTATTCATCAATCGCAGGCCTTCTCTAACAATAAATCGATTCAGTCCAGTGATAGGGACCATGTCTGCTCCTATACTTATAGCAACAAGGTCCATTAGTGAGTCCAATTCATCAATCTCAAGAAGTTCCACTTGGTATGCGGCACGACAAAGCATGTAGCCTACTCCGCATCCTGAAAGTTCTTTATGTGGAAACTTACAATCACTTCGTTTAGGATTAATTACTGCAATTGCATCAGGAAGAATTTCTCCTGGTGTGTGATGATCAGTAATTATAACATCAATATTTTTTCTTTTTGCATAATTCACCAAATCAATAGCTTTTATTCCACAATCTAAGGTGATTAGTAGAGAAGCTCCAGAATCTACAGCAGAATCTATTCCTTTTTTTGACAGCCCATATCCTTCTTTATATCTATCTGGGATATAAGTAACCACTTTCCACCCACCTTTTATAAGTGCTATGCTCATAGTAGACACTGCCGTTGTTCCATCAACGTCATAATCTCCAAAAATAAAAATGGTTTCTTTATTTTTTTTAGCTAGTTGTAATCGCTTTGTTGCAACGGACATATCTGCCATTTGCATGGGGTCAACTGTGCGAATAGAAATGCCTGGTATCCAATTATTTATATCCTCTATAGTATTTAAATTTCGCTGAACCAAGACCTCGGCCAAAGGGCTAAATTTTTCGCCAATTATGGATATCATTCTCTTGACCTGAATTGGATCAGCTTGAGGCTTTAGACGCCATTTTTTTTGAAGCTTATTTGTCATTCGTCACTACGTAACCCTTGATAAATAAAAGTTTGATGTTCAACGGAGTACTTATGGATTATTTGAAATAAGTCATTTATAAAGTCTTCATTTAAACCTAATTCTCTTGCCTGAGCTCCTCGCTGCTTAAGCAAATCAAACCATCGCTCCATTTGAAATATTCCCGCTTTATTATTTGCTTTAATATGCCCAAGTTCATCAACAATTTTCATTCTTTTCTCCAATAATTTAACAACTCTTGAATCAAGAGTATCAAGTATTTTTCTTTGTTCTGAAATAAGCTTTTGTAATTCTAAAGGAGTTACATATTTAGATTTTGTCGTTAAGCTTTCCAATAATGATTCAAGTTGTTTCGGTGTAATTTGCTGTTCCGCGTCACTCAGGGCTTGATTTGGGTTAGGGTGAACCTCAATCATTAGACCGTCCATTTGTATATCCATTGCTACTTGGGCAATTTGTTCAACTAATACACTAGTTCCCGCTATATGGCTTGGATCGCAAATTATCGGAATTTCAGGAGCCAGCCTTCTAAGATCAAAGCTAATTTCCCATTTGGGATCATTTCGGTATGGTGCTGAATTACTGGCATAAAAGCCTCTATGTACAGCCGCAAGATTTTTTATTCCACTCTTATCAAACCTTTCAAATGCTCCAATCCACAATCCCAGGTCAGAATGAATAGGATTTTTTATTAGCAAAGGAATCTTTGTTCCTTTCAAAGACTCAGCAATTTCCTGAACATAAAAAGGATTTACAGTAGTTCTGGCGCCTATCCATAAGGCATCTGCTGAGGCAGCTAAAGCATGTTCTACATGACGTGAATTCGCAACTTCAACTACGAAAGGAAGACCTACCTCTTTACGCATATTTTGAAGCCATTCTAATGCACGATGGCCAATCCCTTCAAATTGTCCCGGCCTAGTTCTTGGTTTCCAAATCCCTGATCTGAAAATATCAACTTTCCCAATGGCTTTTAATTTTTTTGCAGTATTCAAAACCTGTTCTTCTGACTCTGCAGAACAAGGTCCAGCAATTATTAGAGGAGTTGAATTAGAGATATTCCAGGATCCCCATTTACGAATATTTTCAATATCTGAATACATATAACTGTAAAGGTATTCTTGGCAGGGTTAGTATTTCAGATCTTTTCATCTTTCCCAGAAAGAATAATCACAATTTCTCCACGTGCCTCATTTTCGGTAAAATAAATCAACATTTCACGAATCGTTCCTCGATGATATGTCTCATGTAGTTTACTTATCTCTCGGGCAATACAGATGTCTCGACTTTCTCCCAATATACTTTGCATCTCTGTTAGGCATCGCAGTAAGCGATGTGGAGATTCATAGAAAACAATAGTTCGTTTTTCATTAAGCCACTCTTTTATTCGTGATGTCCGCCCTTTTTTTAATGGTAAGAAGCCTTCAAAAACAAATCGATCGCTTGGCATTCCGCTCGAGACGAGCGCAGGAATTAAAGCAGTGGGTCCTGGCAAGGCCTCAACTGTAACTTTAGCTTTAATACACTCTCTAACGATTAGAAACCCTGGATCACTAATTCCAGGAGTCCCTGCATCACAAACAAGAACAGTATCATTATCATTTATTTGGATTTCTTGAACTACTCGATCTACTTTTGAGTGTTCGTTATGCATATGAAATGCGGCTAGTTGAGCCTTAATACCTAATAAATTGAAAAGCTTTCTGGTTGTTCGCGTATCTTCAGCCAAAACAATTCTTGCCTGAATTATACACTCTTTTGCGCGATCTGTGATATCGCTGAGGTTCCCTATAGGAGTTGGTACAAGTATCAGTTTTCCCATCTTATTCAAATCGGGCATATATAAACTCTAAAAATCTATCTACGGTTTCTTCCTTTCCCTCCCAATTATAATCGGGTTGAATAGTATCTCGAATAAATAATTGACATTCTTCTTTTGATTCCATAGTGGAAAGAGCAGAAATAACCATTTCAAAATCATCATTAGAACCATTGAATAGACTATTAACATAAGCCATGCGATCATTTAACCCGACTTTTAATTGAGCGTATTTATTGTTTAAAGATTTATTAATTGATTCATTATTGTAAGTTGAATCTTGGATTTGATTGCTATTTGACAAAATGGTCTCGGAAACTCCTTTAAGATCAATTCTATCATTGAGTGGTTCCGTTTGTTTTTTAAATGCAGCATTATATTTTTCTTCAGCATCAAATTTTATTTTTTCAATTGTTGTAGTTAAAACCCTGAAGTGGGCTAATTTAACAAGTTCATACAAGGCCATAATTTCTTTTTCTTCAGGAATTTCCTGATGAAGAGCTTTACGTAGTGATTCGAGAGATTCATTTATAGACATAAGCCAAGAATTTAAGACGTTGAATTAGATTTGTACGGCACTGAAAATTACAAAATGTTCCAAGAGTATACAGAAATACCCATTCAAAAATCTGGTTGGATTGAAGTCGTCACCGGCTCGATGTTTTCCGGTAAGACAGAAGAATTAATTAGAAGAATAAAACGGGCACAAATCGCAAAGCTGAAAGTGCAAATTTTTAAGCCAGCTATTGATAATAGATACTCTGAAGATGAGATAGTTACACACTCTAAATCATCAATTAAATGTTATACTGTAAATGATTCGGAAGAGCTTTATCGTTTAGCATCAGATTTTCAGGTTATTGGAGTGGATGAGGCCCAGTTTTTTGATGCCGGAATAATTGAAGTTTGCAATAAGCTAGCAAACAATAACACAAGAGTAATTGTTGCAGGTCTAGATATGGATTTTTCAGGGAAGCCATTTGGCCCAATGCCTCAATTAATGGCAATTGCTGAATTTGTAACTAAAGTTCATGCTATCTGTGTTCAAACCGGCGAATTAGCGAATTTTTCGCATCGATTGGATTCTGATGATGATACTATTTATGTTGGCGGACAAGCCGCATATGAACCTGTTTCAAGATCTATTTTTAAGCAAATACAGAAAACCCCACCTAATGACTCTTCTTTCTGAAAGTAATAGTGAAACAATATTTTATCTAGATTTGACGGCTGTCTTAAAGAACTTAAATGCTTTCAGGGACATCTTGCCAAAAGATCATAAAATAATGGCGATGATAAAGGCCAATGCATATGGATTGGGAGCTGTCATCATAGCTAATTTGCTTGAGAAAAATAATGTTAACTACTTTGGAGTTGCGTATGCAAATGAGGGGGCAGAATTGCGTTCTGCAGGAATTACTTCTCCAATAATGGTAATGAATCCAGGGGAAAAGAGCTTTAGTAAAATGTTAGCTCAAAATCTAGAACCTCAAATCTACAGTTGGGAATCTTTGGAAAAGTATATTCAGGTTTTCACAAATAGGGATGAATCTATTTTTCAGGGAAAAATTCATATTAAAATTGATTCTGGAATGGGACGTTTGGGGTTTAAGATTTCAGATGCTGATTTATTGATCAATCAATTGAATATGTCACCAAGTATTAAGGTAATTTCTGTAATGAGCCATTTACCGTCTGCAGAATCTGCTAAAGATGATTCTTTTACAAAAAATCAAGGAAAAATATTTAATTCTTTTTGTGATAAAATTGAAAAGGGTCTCGGTTATTCTTGTATTCGTCACATTTCTAACACCGCTGCAACAGAGAGGCATCCTAGTCTCAGAGGCGATATGGTTCGTCTTGGAATAGGATTATTTGGATATAATCCAGTTATTGATTCGAAGCTCAATCTTCTTCCGGTTGCTTATTTGCGCTCCAAAGTGTCACATATTCATAAGATTACTCGAGGGGATAGCGTCTCTTATGGTAGAGACTATATTTCTGACGGAGATAGGAAAATTGCAACGATCCCAATTGGTTATGCGGATGGATTCCCTAAGGTTTTGAGTAATGGGGTTGGAAAAGTTTCATTTAATGGAAAATTCTTTCCTGTTGTTGGTCGAGTTTGTATGGATATGACAATGATTGATATATCAGATTCTGATATAATTGTGGGCGACGAAGTTGAAGTTTTTGGCAAGGATATTCTATTGAAAGACTTTGCAGAGTTGTGTGGGACTTCACCCTATGAGGCTTTAGTACGAATTTCTTCGAGGATAAAAAGAATCCAATTTTAGAACATGAAGGGGATTGATAAATATCAAGGATTGGTAATTTCCATATGGATAATACTGCTGCCTTTTTGGGATTTTGGCTCTGGAGTTTTTCTAGGATTAGCTTTTTTAATGAGTTGTTTATCATTTCCAACGCTGAGATCATTATGGAAATATTCTTCACTCCCATGGCTTTTATATGGACTGGCTGTTTTCGGAAGTATTTGGACATTATCAGTAGATATAAAATATCTATATAGATTACTTCCTTTCGTTCTTATCCCTGTTGCAATTTATGGCCATTGGAGGTCTATTCGAATAGCTCTTCCAATTGGAGGAATAATTCTTTGTATTTATTTGATAATCACTGCAGCCATTTCTCTTCTTAAAACTGGAGATTTATCTATTATTTTTTATCGAGAGTTCACTAGATCAGTGCATCAGCACGTGTATTTAATTTCATATCTGGGGCTAGGAATTATTTCGGTTTTTGATTTGCGTTTAAAATTAAAATACCGAATTCTTTTTCTTTTAATCTGCCTTATTACCATTGGACTTATGGGGTCAAAAACAGGAATATTTGCTATTTTATTTGCTAGTATTCCATTAATGATTGGAAGAGTTAAAAGTATTAATCCTAGATATTATTTTATTCTAGTTTTAATATTTGGAATATTTTTACTTTCTCAAAAGTATTCTAAGGGTAGAGATATGGGACATGTTTTTAAACCAGTTTCTCCATTTTGGGCAACTGGGTCTTTTGATACTAGAATAGTACAGGGTCAAGCAGCAATTCAAGTTTGGTCCAATAATATATGGAGAGGGGTAGGGCCATCGAAAATCCAAGAAGAATTAATGTCGGAGTATGATAGAATTGACTATCGTTTCGGTCTTAAGCGTGGACTGAATGTGCATAATCAGTTTTTGCAATATTTATCTACCTATGGTTTTTTAGGGCTGTTATGGCTAATTGTTGCTGTAATTATTGGATATAGACAAAATTTCATAAATTCCAGTATATGGGTTCGTAAGAAAGGAATTACCTGGGTTCTTTTTTTTGGATGCTTATTGTTAACAGAAAGCTATCTGGAAAGATCGTTAGGAATTACGACCTGGGTTCTGGGTTGGCTATGGGTAATTCAGGAATCAGAAGATTTCGTTTCGTGATCAATTCTATCTAGAGCACTCTTAACAATATTTCTTAAAGAATCCAGCGATAATATGTTTTCACTAGTATATAAAAAACCTATGTGCAAGCAGATTTCTCGATTACAAAAATCTTGGCGCTCTAATCTATATGCTTCTCGCAACAAACGTTTAACTCGGTTTCTATCAACGGCTTTTTTAAACCTCTTTTTGGGTGCGCCTACGAGGATTTGAACGCCTCTCTCTAATTCTATTCCCGGAGCATGATACAATATTTGGACAGGGGGAATGTGAAAGCGCTTGGCTTTTGCAAAAAGATTTTGAATTTGCTTTCTTGATCTTAATCGTTCTTCTTTAGGGAAACGCTTATCAATCACTTATTTTTATTGCTTGCTTCAATATATGAGTTCAGAGCCTGTGTCATAGATGTAAATTTTGGGGTTGGCACGGCAATATCAAGACGCAAATTATTTTCTTCAATAGCAGCTTTTGTAGTACTGCCAAAACCTGCAATACGCGTTGTTCCTTGCTTGAAGTGGGGAAAGTTTTTCAAAAGAGAACGAATCCCTTCAGGGCTGAAAAACACTAATATATCATATTTAACTTCGCTTAAATGACTTAAATCACTGATCACTGTTTGATACATAGTCGCACGAGTCCATTTAATATTAGATTTTTCTAACAGATCGGGAATATCTGGATTTAAGATATCTGATGTGGGCAGCATAAAATGCTCGCCTCGTTGCTTCTTTAATATTGGCATTAAATCTGCTAAAGAACCTTTCCCTGGATAAATTTTTCTTTTACGGTATGGAACAAACTTTTGAAGATAGAATGCCACGGCCTCTGAAGGACAAAAATATTTCCATTCAGGATTTATTGGGACTCTCATCTCCTCACACATTCGAAAGAAGTGATCAATAGCTACTCTACTGGTAAATATGAATGATTTGAAATTTGTTAATGCGATTTTATCCTTCCTAAATTCTTTGCCAGGGATTCCTAAAACTTCTATAAACGGTTGAAAGTCTATATTGACTTTATGCTTCTCTGCAATAACTCCATAAGGACTATTCGCAACTTGAGGTTCGGGCTGTGAAACCAAAATGTTTTTAACTTTCATATAATAGTTAAAATAATGTCCAAATAATGGGGCTTATTTCCAACGCACAAAGGTATGAAAAGCCTAAGTACCAGGGGGTAATGCTTTTTTTGATATAATTGACCCCTGAAATAATTATCCCAAGTAGGTATAATACCCAATAAATCAAACAAATAGTATTCAATAAATTCTCATAAAATGTCTGATCATTTTGTCCCCAAACAAATAACCAAATTATAATAGGCAGAATGATTAATATGCCAGAAAGATATTTAAAGCGCATTCTCCAACATTCTTGGTGAAGGTTTTGCGAACTCCAAATTTCTCCGCTGATAATTTGAAAAACATACTGACATAAAGTGGTTATTATTGGGATAGAGATATATATCCAAAAAGAAGAGATGTTTATTTTACTGATTAATTCTAGAGTTTTAAAACCACCCAAAAAACTTCCATAAATCTCAATTGAAACTGTTAAAAAGACAAGA
>CALKDS010000055.1 GCA_938084135.1 uncultured Flavobacteriales bacterium | reverse complement strand
TTATGCCATAAAGATAACCGAATGAATAGCTAAAACTTGGCTTAAGAGTACTTTTGTCAGACTCTTGGAATTTAGGTCTTGAACTTCTAATTAGGGTTGGTCTATAAAAAGGCCCAGATTCAATGCTAAAGCCGTGTTGAGCAATCACCTTTTTCAAGGGAAAAATTACGAAGAGAAAAGCTAAAACAATCTTTATATAGCGTCCTACTCTTATGTTTACTAATTTCACTTTTAACTCTTTTAATTGTTTATGTATACCAATTTTGATTTAATTATTTTATCCTGACTTTCCCTTGCATGACATATCTAATTCCAATTTTCAACTGAGCACCAAAATCAAACTGGCGAATGTGATTCACCTCTTGTTGTTCTTGTTGAACTCGAAAGTTGTATTTTTACTATGATAATTTAACCTTAAACCAATTCTCATTTTCTTAAATAACAATAAATTAAGCCCAATTTGAGTTCAGCTGCAAATACACCGGTCGTTTGATGATAATATTGCTCTTCGCGAGGTCTATTGAATTTATCTTGAACAAACCTGTTTTGTTTGCTGCTCATGGGCCAATAATGAAATAATATATTTGAACCTATCCTTAATCGTAACCCTCTGAGCTTCAAATTTTTTTCGTATGCCAAGCCAAGGGCCAATGCATTCTGAATTACCTCAGTACCGGGAAACCTAAAACTATTACCAAATTCATCCTTCCCCTCTCCATTCAGTATAAAACCCTTTGGAGGAGAATTGCTATTATCTGAGCCTAGCTGAAAATATTGAAAATAATGACCAAAGACCATATCTAAACGCCCCCCTTTAATATCATATAGCCTATTCGAGATAAATATATTTGCTGAATAATAATGGCTTTTTAAAATGGCTCTTTCCAAGAAAGCAAAACCATCTGGATTATAAATATTGAGAGGTAGATTTTTAATAATTCTATTTCGCGTGGCGAATTGCTGTTCCAGTGTAATCCTGAAACGATCATTTTTTTGCCACCCTATTCCTATTCCCACACCATAATTAAACGCATCCTTCACCATTAAACCTTGGTCATTTGCATGTCCTGCTAATCTTGTACTTGAGGCATTTACATCTAAAAGAAACTGTGCTTCTACTTTAAAAGCAGCGAATAATAAAAGCAGAAGTATTGACGCAGTTCTCATAATATGAAATAACCAAACCTTAAGGAGCCAATTAGTGCCGTTCCCGCATTGTAAACAAAGACATTTCTGCCATCATCTAAATTAATGTTTTTTAATGCAGAACGGGCGGAAAAATCAAGAGAAAAGTTTAATCTTTTCATACATTTAGAGAAGGTGAAACCAGATGTAAAAAGAATCTTATTCCCAACGGTATCAGCATCAAATAAATTTTCTTCTTGAACCCCATTCTGAAGAGTCGTGAAATATTGTGATTTGTGGGGTTTGGATATACCTAAACTTGAATACCAACCAAAGGAAAAACCTTTATATTCAACGATATTCTTTTTTATCCCAATCTCAGCTGTCAAAAAGGAGTTTAACACTCTTCTTTCTTTTATTGCCCATGCCGCAATGTAATACTTACGAGTATTAATGACTTCTTGGTTTTCTTTCTGAAAACCCAAGAAGTAAAGAATGTTTTTTCTTTGATAATTTAAACGCATCCCTATGGCATTATTTTGAATTCCTCTAGTTCTATTATAGTCGACTATTGGCACCCAATAATTATGTATATATACATACTGGGCATCTAATGATATGCTATTTTGTTTCTGCCCAATTAACATAACTGGAATCATAACTAGAGCTAGTAATCCTATTTTCCTCATTCTGAATCACCCCCAATCAAAACATTCTTTTTTTCGATAACCAAACCCTGATCATCCAACACTAATGCAATATACAAACCACTGCTTAAGTTGTGTACTTGAATGAATTTCTGATTTATATTTTTTATAGATATTGTATTTAAAAGCCTTCCGGATAAATCAAACAGCTTAATCATTGATACATCGCCATTATCATTACGAACCAGCATAGAGGATAAATCATAAAGGGTTGAAATCCTTGTTACCTTGTTATTGCTACTTTTAGGATCGAAGCTAATTGATGAATTCTCTCTCTCAGGTTCAAATAGAGCATCCTTTTCAAATTCTGATTTACACAAATCTTTTGCTGTCATTTTAATGATAAATGTTCCTTTTGAAGAGACATTCATCTGATTCACAACAACCGTATCGTTCGCTATAATTTTGAACATCTGATTGTCTGGAATATCTGGCATATTGCCAATTTGAAAATTAATAATTGCTTTTTTTGCAGTTATTGTATTGTAAACGCCCATCCTAATGTCTAAATCACTCTTTTCATCTAATATGGTATGCTCTGCTGGGCAGGGAATTTGTTTATAAACCTTGACATAGTCCACCTCAAATCGGGCATGAAAACGAGGATCGACAGGCCCGCTATTTCCGTCAGGATATATTGTTGTGCTAAAATTAATTCTCATCGGGTCGTGGTTATACACCCTTCGCTTTCTAAAAAACTCATTTTCTTGAATGATATTCTGAAACCCGCCAATCCGGTGATCCCTTGCAATTTGGTGGCGTATATAATAGTGTCTCATAAAACCTTTTACATTCATTGTGAATGACGTATGGTGTCTATTCCATAAATATACGCTTTTGATAAATTTATTCCTAAATGCTGTATCAGTAGCTGTCTCAGCACAGCGATAATGACCCACTTTGGCACCGTTTTGATACATGCTTGTGTGCATATCATTAAAATTACTGCTAAAAAACTCAAACATATCAAATTCATCGTATGTTCCAGTGACATATCCCATCATCCAATATGCTGGATAGCAGCCTCTTACCGCAGGATATTTAATTGATGAAACAACAGCTATACCTCCTTCATTATCTCTTTGTTTACCATCAAACAAATCAAAATTTCCATCAAAAGCCCAACGAGATTGAGCCCTAGCTGAAGTGTAATTAAATGTCTTAATTGGTGTTGGTTGGCCATTTAGTGTTGACCAAGGCCAAAACTTGTTATCAGCTTCAGACCAAGGAAGTGAGATGGTTTCTCTTCTACTTTGTAATGAAAGCTTTCCATTTTCCACATTTATATTCTTATTCAGTAATAATGCCTGGTTGGTGCTATTATCACTACCTGGAAATGACTGAAACGTATCGAAATCTGTACTCGGGTTTAACCACATACTTCTATCAAGTTTGTCAAAATGGTCTTCATATATTAAAATATATGGCCAACTGGGAGACAAATTGACCTCTTTCTCTGCTCTATTTCGATGATGTCTCTTACAATATTTACCATCATCAGAACCATTGGGACCCGATTGAACTGTAGTATCAACGTGAAAATCTACATAGTCAGAGGTATCATTAAATCCAAAATTCAAAACTGAATCGTAATCAATTATTGGATAATCATCATCTGCGTAATCTATATCTTGCGCTACAAGGTTCACTTTAGAAAATGAGCATATAAGCCAAAGGGTAGAAAAACGAATTATTCTAAGCATTGCATCACTCCTTTTCCAATGTATTCAACCTGTTTTCCAAATTCTCAAGTAACTGAATCTGCTTATCAATCGTCCGTTTCAACTCAATCGTATACAAGGTCAATTCCTCAATTTTTTGTTGTTGAAGTTGTTGAATTTCTCCAATATTCTGCCCTTTGGTTAAAATGGTTTCTCTAGATGGCATGTTGGGCAGGTGATGATTTTTATCTATGAACTCGGCCACTTTATCCA
>CALKDS010000054.1 GCA_938084135.1 uncultured Flavobacteriales bacterium | reverse complement strand
CCGCAAAGGTCGTGAAGTTTAATGAGCATATGCTATAGGCTTGATCAAAGATTATTTTATACTTATTTACTCAAAATAACTTGATCAAGATTAAACCAATATTTACAAAATCTTAGAACTTTTCTTTTGTACATTTGCCATTCATCGCGGGGTGGAGCAGTTGGTAGCTCGTCGGGCTCATAACCCGAAGGTCGTAGGTTCGAGTCCTGCCCCCGCTACTAAAAATAATAAAACGGTTATACTTGAGTAGTGTAACCGTTTTTAATTAAAAAACATGGTGATTCTTATTTTTGTTTTGGTTCTTTGGTATAGTGGGTTGTTTTTTCAATCTTTTTTTTTACACCGTTATGCAGCACATCAGACATTTACCATGTCTAAAATAATGGAACGTATTACGTTTGTTTTAACGTGGATTTTTCAAGGATCTAGTTATTTAAGTGCTTATGGGTACGGAATTATGCATAGAATGCACCATGCACACACAGATACTGAAAAAGATCCCCACTCCCCTTCTCATGATGCAAATTTATTTGCAATGATGTGGAAAACAAAAACAATCTATCAAGATATTAATTTACAACGAATGGCCATTGATCAGCGTTTTATGAAAAACATTCCGCAATGGAAAAGCTTTGATCAGTTTGCAAGTTCTAATTTTTCTAGAATATTTTGGATTTCAGCTTACATAACATTCTTTGTCGTTTTTGTTACAAGCTGGTGGCAATGGTTATTATTGCCAGTAATCTTGTTAATGGCGCCAATACATGGTGCTATTATTAATTGGTTTGGCCATATTTATGGTTATGAGAATTACACCATGAAAAACACAAGTAAAAACATTTTTCATTTTGATTTTTTAATGATGGGAGAGGGATATCACAACAACCATCATAAAAACTCAAGCAGTGCTAATTTTGGTGTCAAATGGCATGAGGTAGATATTACATACCTAATTATGCGATTATTAAATGCAATTGGTTGCATTCAATTAAAATAAGTAATTGATAATAATGCCTAATAATTGGAAGATTCAATCCAGATATATTTTATTAGATGATTTAGAGAAAAATAAATTCAAACTAGTAAATAATGCAAACATCCATTAATAGTTGATTAGTATTTTTAAAAAAATCAATAAGAAAGTTAAATATCATTATAATTTTCTTTTGGAGAGTTAGTTCGATTCAATCATTTAGAGAAAACGGAATTGATAATACTTTTTAAATAAAACAGATTGAAACTATGTCAATATTTATTGGCCCTGCATTTTTAATAGTTCTAGTTGCTCTGGAACTACTTGTGATCAAATTTTTTTTAAAGAAGCCCATTCCTTGGGCAGAAATAACTTTGAATTTAAACTCAGGACAGATTCTTCTTTGGCTTGGACGAGGACTTGAAGTACTTGGTTATTATTATATAGTTGGATTAATACCTTATGAACTTATCGAATATATTAACGTTGGCTGGGTCGCGTTAATTGCATTTATTATTTGGGACCATCAGTTTTATTGGCTACATAACTTCCATCATAAAATTCCTATTCTTTGGAAAATCCATGAAGTACATCATCAAGGTGAACATTTTAACTCTTCACTTGGTATTAGAAATTCTTGGTTTTCATCTCTATCTTCATTGCCTTTCTTTATTCCAATGGCCCTGTTAGGTATTCCAGTTGAAGTTTTTGTACTTGTTTCGTCTATTCATTATTTCATTCAGTTCTATAATCATAATGATGTAATTAACCACCCAAAATGGATGGAATCCATTTTAATAACTCCTTCCCTTCATAAAGTTCATCACGGGATTAATGCCGAGTACCACAACAAAAACTGTGGAGGCACTTTTAGCATTTGGGACAGGATATACGG
The DNA here is from genome assembly GCA_938084135.1 of uncultured Flavobacteriales bacterium. Lineage (GTDB taxonomy): Bacteria > Bacteroidota > Bacteroidia > Flavobacteriales > Schleiferiaceae > TMED14. The sequence goes on along the minus strand of CALKDS010000054.1, from coordinate 24,254 downwards.
AACTCACCAGCAAGAATTAAAAGAAGTTCCTGTTAAATTGGGATTGATTCGTCCATTTTCTTCCGGAAGCCCGATTTCAATTAATCTCTTACCATTTACAAAAAAGAATAGACCAAAAGTTCCATTGAATAATAATCCAATTTTAAATATTGGATCATTCTTACTTTATATACAACTCTTAGGATTTATAGCTGTTCAACATAAAGTAAGTCTGATTCAAGGATCTATTTTCGCGACTTTTATTTTCCTTGGAACATTGATAATTGGATTTATCCAGGAGGGACGAAGCGGAGGTAAAGTTTTATGGGTTTTTAACATGATTTCTTTTGGCACAATCATATTTACTCTAGATATGTTTACCCTAAAACCGATTCAATGGTCCATGGTTACCACTTTAATTTATACAGTATTTTTTATTGCTGGTGTTAATGATAAATCTAAAAATCATTCAAATGAATGATTTCATATCTCCATTAAAGGATTTACGATATGAATTTTTTAAAAAAAGGTTCCATAAAACTCCTTTTTTCAATTAAGGTTAAGCATCTAAATTCTCAAATATGAACTACAGTCGCGCCTTAACATTTAATGAACGATTGTTTCTTGTTAACTCTGTTTTCAGACATCGCGATGCGATTCAAATCCTTGTAAAGCTTTATAAAGATGATGAATTCGAATTAGAGACTTTAAAGGGGGCTATTCAAAAGGCTTGCGAACAAAGTGGATTACACAGGCGTAAAATTATCAAAGGGAAAATAGCAATACAAACTTCGGCATCTGCGAAAGTTAGCATTCATGAATGGGATGAAGAACCTGATCTTAGTCATCATCTTTTTAATGATCCTATTGACTATTTATCATGCTTAATTGAACATCATATTATTCTTTTTGATAATTATGTATTTCTCCTAGTCAAGAGTCACCACGTGCTTATGGATGGCGCAGCCTATGTTCAACACCTAAAAGATATATTTTCAGCATTAAGAAATGAGGAAGAGAACTTTGATCTTAAATTATACCAAGAAAAAGATGCATATCCAGAATTTAGAAGTGAAACGATTAATAAAAAATCTAAAACCATCCTATCAAAAGTGCCTGGAGTATGGGGTTCATATAATTTTACTCAATGCATTTCGTTCCCTTATCCAATTAAAAATTTGAGTGCGATACTATCTATTTCGGCCGCAAAAACTATTGGAAGAAAAAGTAGATTCATTATTCCTTTTGACTTAAGAAAGTTTCAGAAGTGTCCGAAAGGATTTGGGAATATGACATTACCAATATATCTAGATGTTCATCCAAATCAAAATATAAAAGAAATAAATATTGACTTAAACAATCAAATAAATCATAAAGCGCCATTATCAAATAGTCTCAACTCTTGGATACTAGGTTTAATACCTCACTTTTTATTAGTTCTGCTAATACGTCTAATCCAAAAGATGTCAACAATAACTGGTCTATACTTCTCATCTGGATTTTTATCCGATTTAGGAAGGCTAAAACTTATGGACTACAGTGCTCCGGGTCTTGAAGCACTAGACCTTACCCCAATACCCATGGTTGGTATACAAAGCCCTTACTCTGCATTTACTCTAACCCATGAAAAAGGTACTCGAGTTGGACTTGCTGTGCACGCTGGAAAGGGTATTGAATTATGGAAGAAAAATATTAAGAATCTATTAGAAGAAACTAAAGCCAATATCGTTGTTGATAGTGAATCCTATTCACAGCAAACCATTAATATTATTATCAAAGCATGGTCTGATCAATTAAAAATTGATCCTAATTTATGTCATTCGAATTATGAAACTTCATTCTCAGATTTAGGAGGAGATTCTCTTTCATTAGTTCAATTGTTTACAGAAGTTCAAGACCGACTGTCTTCAGACGACAATTCCCCAATTGCGATGGAAATATTTTCTTACGGCACGTCAATTACAATTAAACAAATGGCCCACCTTTATTCCAAATATTCATGAGCGTATCATTTTTTTATGGCACTACATTAAGACGATTATTTCGATTTCCATGGAAATTTCGACGGCACTTTAGCTTGATTGGAGGGGTTAAACTTTTCAGTTTAATTCCGCTAGGATTGTTTAATTCCATACTTGCGATTCCAGATTTCTTTTTTCGTGGCAAGAACCCAAAAGAAATAGTCATAATTGTCGGTCATTATAGGTCAGGGACCACCCATTTATATAATCTAATGGAGGCTACAGGAGATATGTTTGCACCAAGCACATATGAATGCGCAATGCCTTATCATTTTTTATTCACCAACATTTGGTTAAAACCCATCATCGCCTTTTTTACTCCGAAAAAGCGATTATTTGATTCTATGAAAATGGATGTGAACACACCTCAGGAAGACGAAATTGCAATGGCCACTTGCTGCGCTGCAAGTCCATACCTGGTAACTTCATTTCCTTTCGACCCAGACTATTTTAAATCTTGTATTTCAATATCAGAGATGGAAAAACATGATGTAGACGATTGGAAAAATCAACATCGGAGATTTATTAGAAAACTTGGAGCCAAGTCGAAGGGAAAAAAAGGACTAATCTTAAAGTCTCCTGCCCATGCTTCCAGGATTTCTTTACTACTAGAAATGTATCCTAATGCTAAGTTTATTCATATACATCGGAACCCTATATCTGTTGTTCGATCTAGTCTCAACTTGTATAGAGTTTGGTATGAAATGCAAACTTTTGGAGATATTAGTTCTTTAAAAGAAAATACTCATAATACCTTACTGGAAACCTATTCTAAAATTGAATCTGATTGGGATATTGATCACAAAAAAATCGATTCATCCAATCGAATTGATATTGCCTATAGCGAACTAAAAGATGATCCAAAAAAGATCATAAAAAACATCTTTAGTCATCTGGGTCTCGAAGGGTTCTCAGAAAATAAAATCACCAGCTATTTGAATTCTGTAAAGGATCATCAAAAAGGAAAATACCCGCCATTAGAAGATTCTATGATGGCCAAAATGAAAACTATGCTATGTGACTATTGTAAAAAGTATCAATATGAATTATGAGCCCCAAAATCTGTTTAACATTTGCTTGAAGTAATGAAACTATATATATATTCTGACCTATTCATTCAACCTCATTTGGAAGATAAGATTTCGGCGATATACCATTATAGCGAAGCGTTAAAATTTCCAAAAGTCAAGAAAAAATTAGTAGTTTTTATCTTCTCAGATGTTTATCGTAATTACAGTCGAGAAGCCAGGGATCTCATAAATAAAAAAGTAGATGAGTTCGCTAGATTTAACAAAGTGCTTCTTCTGTCAGACTTAAATCAAACCTCCTCGGTGATATCCTTTCTTTCCGATTATTCTAGTTATGATTTTTCCCTTGGTTATTATGCACAGATGCCATTTAAGAAAAAGACTTTACATAATATTGCTTCATGTATTTTAAATTTTGTTCGTTACGAGGAATCCGGCGCAATTAAATGCTATTTCATTGACCTAGACGACACTTTGATTCCTGGCGTTTGGGAAGAAAGTCAGGATGAAATAGTTCGAGACTATGCATCGCCAAAAAATGGTAATTATCATAGTTTGTTATCTTATATTAAAAAGCAGTCTTCATATGGAGCACAAATAATAATCGTCTCTAAAAATGAATCAACAAGTATTCAAAGCGCATTATCATTTATTGATCCATTTTGGGATCGCTGGGTAACAAGTATTGATGCCGGTTGGAACGCAAAGCACCTGCGAATCCAAAGCTTAGTTCATAAAATGAATATCAATATTAATGACTGTGTGTTTATTGATGATAATCCGATAGAGATCCAATCCGTGAAGGATGAATTACGAATGCGAAATGCGATTCAATACAATGGAAGTTTTTCTTCACTAATGCAGGAACTTAATATTCTTGGATTATTAAATGCAGGTAAAGGTAATTTTATCAATGAAAGAAAAAATCAATATCGAAACTTACTAGAAGATAAAAATCAAAAAAGAGATAAAAGCCTTAATGTCGACTACTCCTATGAATTATGGCACAATAATAAAGATCATTACGACCGTGTTATGGAGTTAAGCTCTAAAACTAATCAGTTTAATTTAAATAAGGAGCTACTCACGAAAGACAGTTTTCGTAAGTATTCATTATATACATGGGATTGCAGAACAAAATTTGGCTATTTGGGCGTTATTGGGTACGCGATAATTTCATCTAAAAGTGAATTAATCAATTTTGTAATGAGTTGTCGTGCTCTGGGTTTTTCTCTGGAACAAGAGGTGTTTAATAGACTCCTTAAAAATATAAATATTAGATCAGTTCTATTCAATAAAACAGAAAAAAATGGAGTAGCGGAAACTTTTATTAATGAATTGGAGAGAAGTCACGAATTAAAAATAATTAGCAAACCAGCAATCCAAAAAATTGACTAAAACCAAAAGAATTTAGAAATATTAAACAATACGATTATGAATCTTTCATTTAACATTGCCGGACACGCATGGACAGTTCCGAAGGCTGTTCAAAGCATTCAAATTGAACAAGCAATGGGGTGGCCAGAAGGCTGGTCAATGCGTTATTCTGGCGTAAGAAAACGTCACTGGGTTGATCACCCAGAGTCTAATGGTGAATTAGGCGCTAAAGTAGCACTGCAAGCTTTAGACGCTGCAAAGATGAGTCTCAAAGAAGTTGATCTGATCATTTTTGCAGGTGCCACATATGATTATCCACTTCCCAATCAATCGAGTATAATAAAATCAAAACTGGATAAGTCAAATTCTGTGAATATACCCTGTATAGATGTTGATACTACTTGCCTTAGCTTCATTACTGGATTGGAAATTGCGATTGATAAAATTGCTATGGGAAGAGCTGAAACAATATTATTGGTGAGTTCTGAGGTTGCTTCAAATGGCTTAAACCCGGAAAATAGAGAGACATATACACTTTTCGGTGATGCAGCAGCAGCTTTTGTATTAAAAAAAGGGGATAATATAACTCTTATGAATTCCATGCTGAAGACATACAGCGCTGGAGTTCATGACACGATCATCGAAGGGGGGGGTAATAAAATGCCTCCAAAAATGTATGATTTTGATGCAAAGACTCATTCCTTTCAAATGAATGGCAAAAGATTATTGCGATTAGCTAAAAGAGAGCTCCCTGTTTTCATGACAGAGTTCTTTGGTACAATTGGTATCAACCCGAAAAAAATAGAACATTGTATCCCTCATCAAGCTTCTAAATCAGGTTTAATAATATTTGAATCATGCTTCCCTTTAAAAAAATATGGAGTCAAAGTAGTCAGTACTTTAGAAGATTATGGGAATTGTATCGCTGCATCCATTCCAATGACATTATCTATGTATCTTGAAAAGAATCAAATTATCGATGGTGAACGTTGCTTGCTTGTCGGAACGTCGGCTGGATTTGGTATCGGGGCTGCTCTTTTGCAATTTAATAAGATCGACTAATGGAATTGTTGATTACAGGAGCTACTGGTTTTTTAGGGTACAGAACCATCGAGTATCTTTTAGAGAAGTCCGATTTTCATATTATTGCAGCTGCCCGCACAAAAAGACCTGAACGTTGCTTCAAATCGAAAAGGGTGAATTATCATTTTGGGGATCTAAGTAATGAAGATTACATTAAGGAGTTATTTTCTTTAGATCCAAAAATGATAGTGAATTGCGCCAGTTTAAGTTCTCCTTGGGGTAAGAAATATTTATTCACTAGGGAGAATATAAACACACAAAGTTTATTGATTAAATATGCCGTCAAGGAGAGTGGTATTCGTTTTATTTATATCTCATCTCCTTCTATTTATGTTAATCATCGGGATCGAATAAATATTACTGAGAAGTCAAAATTGTATCGTCCAGTAAACTCTTATGCATGGAGCAAAAGAGAAGCAGAAAATATACTTAAATCCTCAGGTCTTTCATATATAATACTTAGACCGAGAGCTTTAGTGGGGCGGGGAGATACAATAATCTTTCCAAGATTAATACGAGCACATGAAAACGGCAAGTTAAAACGTATGGGAAGCGGTAAAAATATTTGTGATCTTACTAGTGTTAAGAATATGGCGCATGCTATTTATTGCTCTTTAATCACCAAAAAGAAGGAAGCATTAAATGAGGATTATAATATTACCAATGATGAGCCAGTTATTCTTTGGAATACCATTGATAAAGTTTTACAGAGCCTAAACTATGGAACGGTTCAAGGAAAAATCCGCATATCCTTGGCATATGGTATGGCATGGCTATTGGAAAAATTCTCAAAAATAGGCTCTCAAAAAGAACCTGCACTTCTGCGGTATTCCGTAAGCACTTTAGCGCGTTCCATGACTTTTGATATTTCCAAAGCAAAAAAGTATTTGAATTATCATCCAATCCAGTCATCTGATGATGCCATTCAAGAATTTATTCAATGGAAAAAAACTGAGTATTGATGAATTGGAAGTGTCATATTACCCACACTGGCTATTGTACTTCAAATAGATCAGAAGTATTGCAAGGAAAAAAAAGAGAAACTATTCGTTTTTATGCAACTATCGGGATTTTAGAGCATGAAAAGCATGGCCTGATACTTTTCGATATTGGTTACCATAATAAATTTTTTGAATCGACTCGCCAATTACCATTTTCACTGTATGCTAATATCACTCCAGTTTTTCACAGCGCACACCAAACAGCAGCAAATCGACTGCGAAGTCTAGGCTATGAGCCTGAACAAGTAAAACTTATTATTATTTCCCATTTTCACGCAGACCATATTGCAGGGGCTGTAGACTTCCCCAATGCCAGGTTTATTTGTTCACGAGAGGCATGGGATTCTGTAAAGTCTCTTAGAGGATTTAGCGCTTTACGAAGAGGATTTATACCTTCACTCTTGCCTGTTGATTTTAAAAATCGGTTACAAATATTAGTTTTTGATGATAGTAAGCATATTAAAGTCAATACTATTTTAGGACCTGAATATGATTTATTTAATGACGGATCATTATTGCTCTGTCAGTTACCAGGACATGCCGCAGGTCAGATTGGAATGAGACTACAAACAGAAGATGGCGAAATGTTTTTTATTGCTGATGCCGCTTGGGTTAAGGAAAATTACCAAAAGATGCATTTGCCTTCACCAATCGTAAAGTTATTCTTCTCAAGCTGGATGGACTTCAAAGCAAGCCTAAAGAAAGTAAACGCATACTACAATTCTCAACCAAAGACACAAATTATTCCCTGCCATTGCATGGAAACGCTATTGGAAATAAACCCAGATTCTATTGAAATTTAAATTAAAAATACTTTTATCTCTTTGCTATGAAATAATAGCCCAGGCGATGATGCAATGGACAACAGGTCTTATTGCGCTCAAGAGGTACAATTTATTTAGATTCAATAGAAATCGAATGAAGAGCCCATTCTACAGTGCCTTCAAATCTTTTAAAGATTTTCCGGTTGCTAATAAATCAATGTTCATGAGTCAGTTTAATCTAATTAATATTTATGGGATTCGAAAAGACGAAGCATTCCAGGTTGGCCACGATGCAGAAAAATATCTGAGAAGGAATAGTATGATTGGTTCGATAACAGTTGGCTTAAGTAGCGGGTCAAGTGGGAATCGAGGTATTTTTCTAGTAAGTGAAAAGGAACGCGCGCAATGGGTTGCATCGGTTTTATATAGAGTCATAGGTTTATCTATATCGCAAAGAACAGTAGCGTTTTTTTTAAGAGCAAATAGTGAACTTTATGAGAGTGTTCGAAGTAAGATATTAAAGTTTAACTACTACAATATTTTCGATCCTTTGGAACAGCATTGGCAAAACCTTCTGAAAACTAAGCCTGACATTATTGTTGCGCAGCCAAGCGTTTTAATTCGACTAATAGAGATTTCAAATATTGAAGCTGTGCCTTGGAAGGTGCAAAAAGTAATTAGTGTCGCTGAAGTATTGACCCTCGAAGACTCTAAACGAATTGAAGTATGGTCAGGAACTTCTATTAATCAGGTTTATCAATGCACTGAAGGATTTTTGGCTCATTCTTGTAAAAATGGAAAAATACATTGGAACAGTGACTCCATTTTGTTAGAAAAAGTATGGCTGAATGAAGTGCAGTATAAACCGATAATAACAGATCTTAAACGTTCAACGCAACCCATTATTCGTTACGAAATGAATGATATACTTACGGAAGGAAAATGTGATTGCGGATTAAAATCTGATGTGATTCAATCTATAGATGGGCGATCCGATGATGTTTTTGAATGGATTAATAATAAAACCAAAATTATTTTATTTCCGGATTTTATTAGGCGGACAATCGTTTTTTCTCATCCAGGGATTATTGATTATACAATCGTTAAAAATAATAAATACCTAGAATTATGGATAGACGGACCTGAACATGCTTTTGATGCAGCAAGAAATGCACTCCATAAATTACTAGAGTCAAAAGGGATTTGTACCAAAATAAATAAATCAACTAAACCGTGGCGCGCAGACAACGGGAAGAAAAAACGAGTGATTAATTCAACTCCTTGAGTTATTCTTTCCGCAACGAAATTTCCGTCACTATCGTTAGCGTTTACTAAAAATGCTAAAGTAAATATTCAGTGGTAATAAAATTTGAAGCCTTTGAGTCAAGTAAATTTTCAATTATTTCTTTATTAATATTATTTGATTTCGCTGCAACAAATGTTCGAATAGAAAATGATCGCAAAGCGTCAAAGACGCTTAAGGTTCCAACTGCAGAATTTTTTCGACCAGTGAATGGATATACATCTGGCCCACGTTGGCATGCCGAATTCAGATTTACCCTGCAAACTAGATTTGCAAGAGAGTCGATTAATGGCCCAATTTCATCAACATTACTACCAAATAAACTAACCTGCTGACCATAATTAGATTTTGACATATCATTTAGAGGCTCGTTAATATCTTGATAAGAGATGATTGGTATAATCGGTCCAAACTGCTCTTCATGAAAAAGTCGCATTTTATCATTTACAGGATATAGCACTGCCGGAAAAGAATAATTTTTCAATCGCTCCCCTCCCTTACTGTTAATTATTTTAGCACCCTGATTTTTTGCATCTTCAATTAATCCTTGGATATAATCTGGTTTCCCAGGTTCTGGCAATGGTGTTAAAAAAGTATTTTCCCATGGCATTCCAAACTTCAGATTATCGACGGCTTCTGAAAACCGAAGATTAAATTCTTCAACAATAGACTCATGCACATATAAGATCTTAAGCGCAGTGCAACGCTGACCATTGTATGATAGTGTTCCTGAAATACACTCTTTAATGGTGTGGTCTAGGTCTGCATCCGAAAGTATGATACCTGGATTTTTTGCTTCAAGACCCAGGATTAATCTCAATCTATTTTTATTTGGGTGCAAATCTTGGAGTGCAACAGCAGATGAACTATGACCAATCAGTGCGAGAACATCGATAATACCGGTTTTCATTATTGGCGCTGCAATATCCCTACCCCTACCAAAAAGTATATTTACGACACCAGGTGGAAAGCTCTCTTTAAAAGCATCCAATAATGGAGTTATCAATAAAACACCCTGCTTTGCTGGCTTAAATACAGTAGTATTACCCATTATCATAGCAGGAATCAATAATGAAAATGTTTCATTCAGGGGATAATTATATGGCCCTAAACATAATACGACCCCAAGTGGGCCCCTTCGGATATGAGCCAGTACTCCAGATTCATGTTGAAAATTTGCACCTTTACGATCTAATTTTTTATATGCCTCTATAGTGTCATCTATGTAATCAACTGTCCGATCAAACTCTTTGTAAGAATCAGATTTATTCTTACAAATTTCCCACATTAAGAGTAGTGCCACTTCGTCTCGATAAATTTTCATTTTTTCAACAAAAACCTCCATGCACTTTATCCTCTGTGAAACCTTCATGGTTGGCCAAACGCCCTTCCCTCTGTCATATGCTTTATGGGCTGCTTCTGCAGCTTCCAAAGCAACATTAGAATCAATATCAGGAACAGAACCTAAAAATGTTGGATTTATCTTCCCTTCCTTATTTTTTGTGGAAATTGAGGAAAAAACATCAGATGTTTTTCCTTCCCACTTTCTCAAAACTCCATTAATCAAATATTTATCGGACTTGTAAGGACCTATCTTGAACTCAGAGGGAATATCGGAAATGGAAGACATTGAAAAAGGTTTTTAAAATTTCTCGAAAAAATTAGACTTATTTATTAGATAACTGGATTCCGATATAAAATGTTCTTGGCAGTGAAGGTCCAAAAATAAAATTACTATCTCTATTTTTTCCGATATCAAAATTGCTTTGATATGAATTAAAAATATTCTTAATTCCAAAGTAACACTCAACTGCTGATTTTGAATTATTTAATTCGATTTTATAACTTGTTTTGAAGCTCACCTCTGAGAATGATGGTGATTCAAATATTTCATCGATAAGTTGATTATCTGAACCAGAAAAATGGGGAACAAACATTTTACCAGTATAGATATAATTTATATTCGACCTAAATTTATTATTTGGAGATATGGATAATGTTGCAAAACCATAATTTGTAGGAGCCCTTATAAATTCGCGTATGCCTCCTAAATCTTGGATATATTGAACTCGTTCATCAAACATACTTGTTTGAATGGTCAATCCAGATTCTAATTGAATTTTCTTTTCATAATTAACCCGAAACTCTATGTTAACTCCCTGAACTGTTGCGCCCTGACCATTTTTTTTTTCGAAAAGCTCTCCAAAACCATCATTTCCAATAGGTTGAAGATAAAAAGCTTCATCTAATCGAGTATAAAAACCCTCTAGTGTAAAACCCGAAATAAAATGCTCACGTGGTTTGTCATAATTCAATGATGCGCTAATACTCTGAGACTTCTCTGGCCTTAGATTAGGAGATAGCATAATACGTGACACTCCTCCTGCAGCAAATGCCATGTGCAAATCTGTATCAAATGACTGAGGAGCTCTAAAACCTGACCCATAATTTATTCTAAATTGAGTGTTTGAAAGATGCTTATAAAGAATTGAAAATCGTGGACTTAATATCAATTCGTCAACCATATTATGATTGTCTATTCTTATCCCAGAAAGAAGGTTCCATGAATTTGACAACTCCCAATCACTTTGCAAAAAAGCTCCTAAATCGATACTTATTTGATCAATCATATACTGATATGAGGGGATTTCATCAAAAACATCGTCCACTAAATATTCACCCCCAACAGTGAATGTATTTGACCCTTTTAAGAATTCTTTTACCCTATGATTAAGTTGAAATCCCGTTTGAAATGTTGTGGTTTTTGATGTGCCATATGGAGGGCTTTCCAAATGTATTTGGACATCTGAACTATCCTCAGGGTATATACCGGTGTAATGATTTCGGTTGGTATTTTGCCAAGCAGCATATGTTATAAAAGAGGAATTATCATCATTGAAATTTATCTGATGATCTACGGTGCTCATCCATACTTTATGTTTTCTTTCTTCAGATTGCTGAGTTAAATATGCAGGTTTATTGACCATTTCACCACCGTATCTATATTCATTCAAATTACTCAAATTAAATTCTAGCTTTTGATTCTTAGTCGGCAAGAAAAAAAAATTCATTCCAAATGATAAATTCTCTATTTCAGGCATTTCCGAAAAACCATCATCATTATGATCATAAATTTCTCGTGCTCTGTTATTAAAGAAAAATGACATCCCAGATTGCTTTTTTTTTGATACCATAGAAACATCTCCATTAAGAACAATATCATTTGCCTTTTCATTAATATTCTGAAAAAAGGAATTCAAACTATAGCTATTACTTTTAGGAAGTTTGGTGATCACATTCACAGTACCTCCTATAGCACTTGAACCATATAATGAGGAACCTCCTCCTCTTACAACTTCGATACGATCAATCATGCTTTTCGGCAATTGCTCTAAACCATACATACCCATTAAAGGACTAAAAATAGGCCGTCCATTTATCAGAATTTGCGAATACCCACCCGCTAATCCATTTAATCGTAGTTGAGTATAATTACATGTTTGACAATTTGTTTCAACCCTTAATCCTGGTTGAAATTTCAAACCATCAGACAGCGTGCATGCCTGAAAATCATCAAGAGATTGACTATTTATGACATTAACTATTACGGGAGAATTTGTTCTTCTCTTAAAGGTTTTTGTTCCAGTTATAACAACCTCATTTAGGTAGTTTCGACTATTTGTTAAATTAAAATCAACAAATATTTTAGAATCACTATGATCCACCGTAATAGTTTTCATTTCTCTTTTAAAGCCTAAAAAAGATGCAAAAATATTGTAATCCCCTTGCTTGATTTCCGAGAAATAAAACGAACCATCAGAATTTGAAAAGACCTCCAAAGAATCATTAATTTCCTCAGATAATTCAGATATTTTTGAAATAGAAATAGACACTAATTCTTGAGTCCTACTATCCACCTTGACAATTCCGGTTACAACGGCATTTTGACCAAATAAAAATCTAGTCGAAAGCATTACAATCAGAAAAAGAAATCTTGAACCCATTTTTTTACAAATGTAATAAAAGTTAGTCTTGACTAACTTTGTAAATGGGAATTTTATTAAAGCAATCAATTAAATCTAAATATCTTTTATCTAATCGACTAAAAGGCTTTCGTAGACTTTTAATGTTTTATCTGCTGTCATCTCAAGAGTCAACTCTTTCAATAAATAACTTTTCGCAGATTGACCTAATCGTTTAGCTCTTTCCATGTCATTGATAAAATCAATAATAGCATTGGCTAAAGCTTCAGCATTTTTTATTGGTACAACCTTACCGGATATGTCATTATGAATAATCTCCTCAGGCCCTCCGCAACGGGTTACAATAATTGGTTTTGAGTAAGCCATTGCCTCAATTACTGTTTTAGCCAAACCTTCTGAAATGGAAGGCTGAACATATATATCACATGCTTTTATATGAGGACGAATATCATCAACCTCACCAATACCATGAAGACGTTGATAATTGGGTAGTTTAGATAATGTTCTATAAAAATTATCATCATCAGTACCTCTGCCAATAAAAACAAAATGTAAGTCCTTGTCTGCGCTTAACATCTTAGCAGCTTGTATTAGGAAATCTATTCCCTTGACAGGTCTCAGATGTGCAACGCAAGTTATTATTTTACAATTTTTATTCGATTTTTGAAAATCATAGGCTACTTGGTCAACTTGATTAAACCACGAAATATTTACTCCTTTATGAATTATATAAAGTTTTTTAGCAGAGATGACGCGTTGCGATATAATCGATGACTTCACATAGGAACTAAGACAAATTATCGCATTCACCCTTGGGTGGTAGTGTCCGAAATAAGCGGAAATATCATGCCAATATGGCCCCTTGGCTCCCCTGTAAGTGACAATTTTTACATTAATCCCTCTTGATGCAATTATACCTGCTGCAATAGACTTTGAATTAAACAATTGCAGAATATCATAATTCCCTTTTAGAAGCTCCTCACGTATTGGAAGGATACTTTTTTTTGAAAATCGAGTTTCTGGATGATTAGACACCACTTTTATTCCAACTCGAGAAAAAATATCATAAAATGGAGAATTAGGGGTAGTCATGATGGTTATAGAAACTCCCAATTCTGCTAATCGAATAAAAATTTCTGCCTCAGAACGATGTCTTATAAAATTTTCATATCTACTAATAACCAAAACTTTCATAATGCTTGAAGGTAAATCATTTTGTAGTTTTAGAAGTCACAAGCTATTCGATTGAAACTAGATATCAATTATCATGAAAAAATTAAATTATTTCATCCCCTTACTTCTAATTCTATTTTCCTTTCCAAATACGATTTTTGGTCAAAATGAGCCAAATAATGCTTGGATAGAAGGAATGCAAGATTATAAAGTCAACTTCAATACAGTAGTAGATTTATTTGAAGATGAATACAGGGGAAAGCCATATCAAAAAGGACATGGTTGGAAGCAGTTTAAACGGTGGCAAAACTTTATGGAACCGCGGGTAAATATGGACGGAACAAGGCCAAATCCTGCAGTATGGTATAATGCTGTTTCTCAGCAAAAAACGGTCACTCAAGACTTTGGAGACTGGAAACCGATGGGGCCTTACAATGCCCCTGGTTCTTCAAATAGTAATGGAATCGGAAGAATAAATGACGTAACATTTCATCCCACAAATCATGATACCATTTACGCAGGGGCCCCATCAGGAGGCCTTTGGGTCAGCTACAACGATGGTTCAACTTGGCAAACGTTCACGGATGAATTAACAAATATTGGAGTTAGTGATCTAGCTATTGACCCAAATAATCCGGATACCATGTACCTAGCAACGGGAGACCGTGATGCGGGAGACACATATAGTTTTGGGCTTATGAAATCTACCGACGGAGGTGTGACATGGGGACCAACAGGACTAAGTTATTCTTTAACCCAATTTAAGAGGATCACAAGGGTATTAGTTCACCCAAAAAATTCTAACATCATAATTGTTGCGACAAGAGATGGTATGTTTCAAAGTACAAACTATGGAGTGAGCTTTAGTCTGAAACAATCAGGTCCATTCAATTCTTTATCAATGATAAGTAGTGGTTCTGATACATTATTTGCTGGAACTACAGGAGGAAGTGCAACGATATATCGCAGTACAAATGGAGGGTCGTCATGGTCATTAGTTAATTCTGGGCTTCCCACATCTGGAATAAACCGAGTAGAAGTAGCGGTTAGTCCTGGCTCTCCGAATAAAGTTTATGCCGTTTACGGAAATTCAAACAGTGGTTTTTATGGGCTTTACTCTAGTTCTAATTACGGAACTACATGGACTCAAAAAAGTACATCTCCTAATATATTAGGATGGGAAGTCAACGGATCTGGCAGTGGTGGACAATCATGGTATGATTTGACACTTGCAGTTGACCCCAATAATTCAAATACAATTTATGTCGGGGGAGTTAATATCTGGAAAAGCACAAATGGCGGTACATCATGGGCAATCAATGCTCATTGGTATGGTGCGCAAGGGAAACCTTATGTGCATGCGGATCACCACCATGCAGAGTTTAGACCTAATTCATCAGAGCTCTATTTAGGAACGGATGGAGGAGTATATAAGTCTTCAAATGGTGGGTCTTCATGGATGGCTTTGAATAATGGTATGAATATCACACAATATTATAAAATAAGCCAGAGTCAAACGGATACAACTCTGATTATAGCCGGATCTCAAGACAATGGAACACACCTCAAAACATCACCCTCAAACTGGAATAGAGTCGTAGGCGGAGATGGAATGGACAATGGTGTTGATGCCAATACGAACAACACCTTATATGCTTCCATATATTATGGAGAATTTTATAAAAGTGTTAATGGAGGATTCAGTTTTAGTGCCATTAATAGTAATTTACCTCCTAATGGGACCGGTAATTGGGTGACTCCATTTAAATGTGATCCAACGACTTCAAATACCATTTATGCAGGCTTCAAAAATATCTGGAAAAGCACCAATGCTGGGGTTACTTGGTCAGGGCCCTCAACAAATATTTACGGAAATTCTAATATCGATGAATTTGAAATCGCCCCTTCGAATAGTAACTACATATATGCCTTAATCGATAGACGAATATTTCTTTCCACAAATGGCGGAAGCTCATGGACAGATAAGTCCAATAATGGTAATCTTTCTCCCCAATACAATATCCTTGGTGTTGATATTGATAATACGGACCCCAATCACATCGTGATCTCATGCTCCGGATACAATAATTCAAATAAAGTTTTTGAATCATTAAACGCAGGCAACTCATGGACTAATATTTCAAGTGGCCTCCCTAGTGTACCTGCTCAATGTATTCAATTTGAGGGAGGAAATTCAAATGGCATATATGTAGGTACTGATATTGGTATGTTTTTTCGAGATGCCACAACCTCAGGATGGGTCTCTTTTAATGAAAACCTTCCAAACGTAATAATTAATGATATCGAATTAATGTCTACTAATGATGTCTTAAGAATAGGAACTTATGGACGCGGAGTATGGCAAAGCCCGACATACAATACTATGCCCAATCCTCCAGTAGTGCAATTCGCAATTGAACCAAGTAATACTTGTAATCTATCAGATACGGTCCAATTAATCGATCAAAGTAGCGGCTCGCCAACATCATGGAATTGGGATATTATACCAAATAATGCAACATATATTAATGGAACGACTGACTCTAGTCAATCGCCTTTTTTAATTTTAAGTAGTGGAGGCACATATTCAGTGAAATTATCAGTAACCAATCAATATGGCACCAGTGATTCAACATATACAAATGCTCTAGAGATTGGAGGCCAATCGTTACCATTCAATGAAGATTTTGAATCTGGATATGCGAAATGGAATATTGAAAACCCTGATAATGGTGTTACCTGGGAAAAAGTAACTGTCAATGGAAATTCTCCCGGCAACCAAGCGATGAGGATAAATCATTTTTCATATAACTCGGTAGGACAAAAAGATGAACTAGTCTCACCGATATTAAACTTTGTGGGAGATACTCTTGTAGCGTTGGACTTTGAATATGCATATCGAGGTTATAATGCGAATTATAAAGACTCTTTAAAAATATATGCATCTTCAGACTGCGGGCAATCTTGGAGCCTCTTGGCAGCATTTGGTGATGGAGGTACTCCAAACTGGAGAACAGGACTTTATACAAGTAGCAACTGGATTCCAACAACGTCATCCGATTGGTGCACTAATTCATTATCTGCTTCATGTCCTACAATAAGTTTAGACAATTACTCTGGAGCAAGTGGTGTGAAAATTAAGTTTGTTTCTGTCAATGGCTACGGTAATAATTTCTATTTGGATAACATATCAATAACAGGTGTTACAAATTGTGCGTCTTATGTCACACAGACGATTGACACCTGTGCTTTAGGGTACACATGGATTGATGGAATAACTTATACGTCAAGTACATCATCTCCTCAATATGCCTTTACCAAAGCAAATGGTTGTGACTCCGTTGTCACTTTGAATCTTATCATCAACCAACCAGATGCTGTTACAGAAACAATCAACGCATGTGGAAGTTATACGTGGATTGACGGAATGACCTATTCATCTTCAACATCTTCACCCACCGTCACACTAGCGAATATTCACGGTTGCGATTCTGTCGTGACATTGAACTTAACGATTAGTAACCAAACAACAGTTGGAACCGATATTGTGACGGCATGTCAAAGCCACCAGTGGATCGATGGAATTACTTATACCTCTTCAACATCCTCTCCTACTCACATTTTAGTAGGAAGCAATGGCTGTGATTCTACAGTGACTCTCAACCTGACAATTATCAATGTAAATACCTCAGTAGTTCAAAATGGAACAACACTTACTGCTCAGGCAAGTTCAGCAACATTCTTTTGGATAGATTGCAGCACTATGGCAATTGTTCCAGGACAGATGAGTTCTGTATTTACACCGACCACAAATGGTATCTATGCGGTTATCGTTACCCAAAATGGATGCTCTGACACATCATCATGTTATACTGTTTCTGGAATTGATCTTGACGAAAATGAAATGGGTCTGAAATTAAAGGTTGTACCAAATCCAAACCATGGTAACTTTAAGTTAATCCGTAGTGACGCCAATAATGATTCTAAACTTGTTATTTATTCAAGTGATGCAAAAGTTATTTATCAAGGAAATTGGTCAGCAGGAAAAAATGAAAAAAGGATGAACTTAGATTTAAGTCCAGGAATTTATCATGCTGCCTTAACTGATAGAAATCAAACATTATTTTTCAAAATAGAAATTTTCTAATCAATAGTAAAAATGAGGATATATAAGTGATGACATTATCCTTTTTTTGTAGAATTGGTTCCTAACTTTGGATAGAAATTATTTTGGTGAAAAAAATCTTTCTTCTCTTTTCCAATACTGTATTAGTATTAACATTCTTATCAGCTTTTGCATGGCTTGTCAAGGAAGCCAATAGCAAAAGTGAAATCCTTGGAAAGGGAATTGATCAGGTATTAATAAAATGGAGTTCATTTCCCGATAAATTTTCCAAAGCAGTAGACCAAGTCCAGCATTTGCCTGAAACCTTCATCCCTACTCCTGTGAGTTTTACTCCCATAAATAAATTAGAGGAGGATATCTTGGTGCTATTTACATATTCGAGCTCAAGTAGGGATCGAAATATTGAGTTAAAGAATCTCAGAACAGATTCACTGTTACAATCATGGCATGTTAAAGGACTGGATAACTCACATCGCCGAGTATTGCATCCTTTATTAATGGAAAACAACCATATAGTCTATGCATCGATTGGGGTCCCTGGAATTTTTTGTATCGATAAATCTAGCAATGTTAAATGGAGTCAAGACCAAGTGATTTCTCATCATTCATTAAATAAAGACCATAATAGTAATATTTGGCTTTGCTCTTACCCTACTCTTAAAGCTAAAGAACCAAAATATGCTGCCCAATTGGAAATTGATGAGCGCTCTTTTCCTTTTATTGATAATGCAATAACATGTCTAGACCACGAAAATGGTCTGATTTTATTCCATAGATCCCTGAGCCAAATACTATTAGATAATGAGCTAGAATCAATTCTTTTAAAATCTTCTGAAGCATCAGACCCGCTTCATATAAATGATGTGCAACCTGTTTTAGAATCAGGGAAATATCTAAAAAAAGGTGATTTATTTATTAGTTGCAAAAACATCTCTACGATTTTTCTTTATCGTCCTACTTCTAACAAAATTATAGACGTGATTGAAGGTCCTTTTCAATCACAACATGATGTTGATATTATCAACGACAGCACCATCAGCATTTTTAATAATAACACTCATACCAAATGGCAAAAACCTAATTCCGACTGGACTATAACTGATTCTAAAGTTGAAATAGGACCTATTTATTCCCAAATTCTCTTATACCATTTGAATAATAATTCTTTTAGTTTAAAACTAGAGAAGCAAATGAATGCCAATAAAATCTACACCTTTACGGAAGGACTTTCTGAAAAAATTTATAATGGAGCATACTTTGTCGAGGAGCAAAACAGCGGTCTACTTTGGATTCTTGATAATGATAACGTTCTTTACAAAAATGTTTTATCGTCGCAACACAAAGGGTATCACCACCTACCTAACTGGACGAGAATAATAAAAGAATAATATGACAACACAACTATTATATATTGGGCCAGGATTGGGTGTGGGAAGTATTATTCTAATACTTTTAATAGGAGCTATTGTTCTTTTTTCTCTAGGATACATAATCTTCCTAAAGGCAAAACGATTTTTTAAAAAATAATCAATGCTTGATGCACTTATTCTGGGAGTAATAGGGGTTTTTGCCTTTTATTTTCTGCGATATAACAGATTTCATTTTTATAAACTTGCCACCAGTAGTGTTGGACTCTTGGATGATATTTTAAAAGATGAGAGTGAAGACAAAAAATTACCTAGAATTGAAAAAGGGACTAAACTATTGGTAATTGCCCTTTTTAAAGTTCTCACAATAATTGTTTTAACCGGAACGAGTGCTTTCTTCTTAATATATGCTTCTAGCTATTTTAATAATGAATTAATTTGGAACAGTCCATCTGGATTAATCGGCTTTTCAATTGGAGGGAGTATCCCCTTTTTTATTCCGACTAACACTAAAAGCTCATACAGCGAGATCAGTCAGCTATTCCATCATCTTGTTTTAGATAATTCGAATATTGGACTTAAGCTTTTATCACGAGAGATAAAAAAATATACCTCAAAAGTGAAAAAAGAAAAGTTTTTAATTGTGAGTGGGCTGGCGCGCTCAGGTACTACCAATTTGATGAATTCTCTTCATGGTAGTGGCTCTTTCACCTCTCTTTCTTATTCAAACATGCCCTTTCTTTTGAGTCCTCGTGCATGGAGAAAACTCTACAGACCCAGAAGCATTAAAAAGGCAGAAAGGAGTCATGGTGATGGTATTTCAATAGATATGAGATCCAATGAGGCACTGGATGAATACTTCTTTAAATCTATTTATCAAGACTCATTCATAGGCAGCGAAAACTTGATAAAGCACTCTTTATCTGATAAAGGCTATCAACTCTATATCGATTACCAGGGACTAATTTGCCGTGAACCAGAAAAATTTTATCTCTCAAAAAACAACAACATGTTGTTGAGGTATGATTCTCTTCGCCAATTGAACAAAGAGTTTGTCTTTCTTGTACTTTTCCGCGACCCACTCTCACATGCTTATTCTCTGATGCAGATGCACAAAAAATTTTGTACCCAGCAAGGAAATGACCCATTTATTGAAGATTATATGGATTGGCTCGGACACCATGAGTTTGGATTAAACCAGAAGCCATTTAAGTTCCACGATCAAATTCCAGAGGGAAACAAAAATGAACTAGACTATTGGCTTCTATCATGGATAAATTATTATGATTATGCTAGCCTAATAGCTGATCAGAATACTTATTTTATTTGTTATGAAACATATTGTCTGAACCCCAATATTATTCTTGATAAAGTTTTGGTTGAATTCAAGAGCTTTAGAAAAGATGATTTTAAACCTTACTTAAACCAAAAAGAGATAAAAGAAGACTACTCAGAAGAAATATTACATGAGGCCCAACTGATTTATAATAAACTCAAAAACAAAGAGTTAAAATAAATATATTTACCAGACTTCTCCTCTAAAGGTTTTTAATACGCATTAAATATATTTGTAAAATGTTAAAGAATAACTTGGGCTTCAAAAAAAAATCTTTTAGTTTAAAATCTAGAGTCCCTAATCTTTTATTGAAAATAATATTTTTTGCAATTGCTACATCTTTTATGAAAGATGACTTTCCTTTCGTCGAGGTTATATTTTGGTTGTATGTAAGTATTAATATTTTAATGCTTCTGGGCTTTTGGGCATTTAAAAGATTTATAAATAAAAAAATTAGCGAGGTAAGCAATCAATTTCAAGGAAATAGAAAACCTGAAGATGAAGACCTTGGTGAAGCTGAAGTTATTGAGGATTAACCTTCTAAGTTTTATTTTTCTATTATTGATTTTAACTCTTCAAGAGTCTTTCCTTTAGTTTCTGGCATTATAAAATGTGTAAACAAAAGTTGAGCAACCATACAAATTGCAAAAAATATAAATATCTGATATCCTTGAGGAAAGGAATCTAAAAGAACTGGCCCAGTAAGAGTAATAAGCGCAGCGAAAACCCAATGAGTTCCAGTTCCCAAGGACTGACCAATTCCCCGAACTGAATTAGGGAATATTTCCGAAATGAATACCCATATTACTGCCCCTTGCCCAACTGCATGAGAGGCAATAAACAACAAAATAAAGCTAAGGTTAAAATAGGCAGAGGCATCGGTATAGAAACCATATGCTACTAGACTTAATGACAGGATATATCCAATAGACCCTGCATACATTAAGCTTTTTCTTCCAGCCTTATCAATAAAATATAGGCCCACGAATGTGAACAATAAATTCACTCCTCCAATAGATACGGAGCTCAATAGAGAGTCAGAAGTAGCAAATCCAGCATTTTCTAATATTGAAGGGGCATAGTATAGAATAAAATTTATCCCCGAAAGTTGATTGAACATCGCCAGCAGAAAGGCCAACATGATAGGAAACCTGTATTTTCTGCTAAAAAATGACCTTTTGTCTTTGGAATTTACAGGGGTTATTTCTGATTGAATAGCAGTTAAAGTTTGATCTACATCGTTTTCTTCCATCAAGCCCAATAACACACTTTTAGCACCTTCTAAATTATTCTTTTTTATAACTAACCATCTAGGACTCTCAGGGATTGTTAATACAAATACAGCATATACAATAGCTGGTATCGCTTCAACCCCTAACATATATCTCCAATCCTCTTCTCCTCCGAAATCATTGAGAAAATAATTAGACAAAAAAGCCAATAAAATCCCGAAAACAATATTGAACTGATATAAAGCAACCAATCGCCCACGATTTTTTGATGATGATATTTCAGATATGTAAGCAGGGGCAGCAACCGAAGAAGCGCCCACACCTACTCCACCTATAAACCTAAAAAAGCTGAATGAGTAGGGATCCCATGCCAAAGCACTTCCTAAAGCGGATAACAAATAGAGTCCGCCAATTATAAATAAAATTGGTTTTCGACCATGATTATCGATGAACCGCCCACCAAACAAGGACCCGATAACTGTCCCCCAAAGAGCCATAGACATAATAAATGTGCCATGAAACCATGAAGAGGTATCCCAAAGCTCTCTTATAGGCTCATTTGCACCAGATATTACAACTGTATCAAATCCAAATAAGAAGCCAGCCAAAGCAACTACCCATGACCATTTTTGCACATTTTTCATTTATCTCTTTTTTACTTAGTTCGGAAAACTACAAATAGTTCTACTACAAATTCATTACTTTCATGGTTAAATAAGAAAAACCTATGAAAAGCAGCACAATTGAACGTCTATTACTTGTTTTAGGAGGTATCCTTTTGATCGGTTATGTAGGATCCATATTCGTACCATCACTAGAGAGTATGCAAGAAAACTTTCGACTTGCTGCAATTGCAGGTATAGTATGTTATGCTGGTTATTCCTTTTTTATTCAATATACTGATCAAAAAATTATTCTCTCCAGGGATCAGAAACTAGAAAAATTATTGAGTGAATTAAAAAAAGAAAGAAGACGAGCTGATGATCTTCATCAGAGTCATTTGTCTTTACAATCAAAATTGTCTGAAGCAGAAAATAAAATTTCTGAACTAAAGAAAGAATTAGAAAAACCCAGCGACCAATAATTAACCCAGATAAAAGGAATAAAAGCGATTATATAGGTAGCGTTTAAGTGATTCCCCTTTTGCAGGCCTCCATGATCCTTTGATAATTTTTTGCTTTTCATAACCATACTTTTCAAGCACGTGAGACAAGTTTTGAGTTATCAGGTTTGCCTCGAAAGGATGAATCTCATCTTTCCAATTATCTAGGAATTCAGAGCTGATTCCTTTGAATTCGCCATAGGCGCTATTGCCCGACCATGGACTACCCAATAAACTTGGCTGAAGCAGCTTGTCATGAAAGGTTATATTCAAAAAATTAGCGACACCTTTTAAAACTGTTGATGGGTCTCGAGCCAGATCCTCATATCGCAACACTTTATAGTTGGGGAGGCTTTTTTCATTTTTATCGAGAAAAAAATATCCTGTTTCTAATGACCCAAATACCTTATTAACCAATGGATATCCCTGGTCCTTTGATTTAAATTTTCTCAGGGCCACAAAATTTGCATATGGATTTTTCACAATGTGAATAAATTGCGCATGGGGGAAACAATGGTATAGCTCCATAGCCATTTCAGCGTGCTCAACAGACTTCTCTACCATTCTCTTCCCTTGTGGATCGCCCATTTGTGGAATAATCTCGGGTAACAATTTATTAAATAAAGACAATGCCTGCTCTGGGGTATCTATATCCTCTGACTTATTCAAAAACTCTTTAGCCTTATGGATATCCACGATATCTGATAATACAACATCCGCTTGTCTATCTTTTGATTTCGAATAATTTTCTAAAACCTGCAAAAGGTTCTGGATATATTCAGCCTTGACTGCGGGTGACTGTTTCCGATAAGAATACTTTATCCAACGGCCAAGAGAAGCCATAAAATGCGTCTCAAATGGAATCACATAAAGATCTGGATGATCATCGAGCAATGAACGCAATAAGCTGGTTCCTGATTTATGGCTTCCGAGAATAAAAATAGGAGCATTTGTCATTTGAAAAGATTCTGTGTTAAAAGTAGTTAGTACCTTAGAAATATGAACATTTTCAGAGTCTCTCTTTTACTTTTTATTTTTTCTACCTCATCCTCTTGCCAAGTTGAAAAGGAGACTGATCTGAGTATTACAATAAATAGTGATTTGGAAAAAGCGCTAATTAATGAAATATTGGACTCCTGGCACCGTGCAGCCAGCAAGGCAGATTCCCTAACTTATTTTGATATCATCGCATCTGATCAAAGTGTCTTTCAGGGAACTGATGACAATGAACGTTGGACTAAAAGCGAATTCAAAAAATGGAGTCGTAAATATTTTAAGAGTAATTCTGCGTGGACATTCACGCCTAAAAAAGGCAGGAACATAAGTATTCGAGGAAGCACCGCATGGTTTGATGAACAGCTTGATTCTGATCATATGGG
>CALKDS010000053.1 GCA_938084135.1 uncultured Flavobacteriales bacterium | reverse complement strand
TACTTATTTCCTTACCCCAACTACCGGTCACCGATACTTTTTCATTAGGCAGATACTCACCCCAAAAAGCAACGACTTCATTTTGTTGAAGCACCATGTGATCACTGAAAAGAAGCGGTAATGTTAATTTTTTTGTCTCCGATTTTTGACAGGAAATGAAGATCAAAAGAATGAACAGGGACCATATTTTTAATTTAATTATTTTAAGCATTGTACCTTTCATAATCAATTAGTAATCGTAGTTTTAATTAGATTTTAGTAGCTAATAACATCCTAAAACAGTTATTTATCCATTTTTGTACTTTCTCTAATGGCTCCTATTTATAACCAGGTTAACTAGAAAAACAGCCCTTGACTTAATAGTATAAATGACTTGGCTAATCAGGTAATCCTATTTTGAATCAAGCTATCATTTACAAGAATTTCATATATTCATTTTTCAAGAATACTGAATGACTCAAGTAAATCATCATTATTGACGACTAAGACTTGTTCTTTATTATTAGACTTAAAAAGAATCATATTTTTAGCATCTCCTCTGGCAAAAAATCCTGTCTCTCTTGATGTTTTAGCAGAAAAATTGCCAGATCCATCTCCTAATAGCAAAATACCAGATCCAGCATCATTGCGAGGCGTTTCAATCTCCGAGGCATATAAATTGCCAACCGCGAGAACATCTAAATTATCATCATTGTTAAAATCTTTGATAATGAAGTCGTTCAAATTAGAGATTTGAGCTAAGCGCGGTAAAGGAGATATCTCAAATTCACCATTCCCTTTATTCTCGATAAAAGAAGATGCAAAAGTATTGGTCTGATAATGTAAGGCTTCTTGCAATTTATCATTGCCGTATACTTGATCAATCTCCATAGACGCAAATAAATCATATTTCTTTATTTTCCCTTTTAACTCAGGAACTTGAGCAGAAGAGCAAGAAAATCCTCGCAATGGGTAGTGCTTATTCTCGTTATAATATCCCAATACAATATCAGACTGAACATCGCCGTTAAAATCATGATAATAAATATCAAAAGGTTCCTCGCTAGAAGTTTTATACTTGTGATTAAGCCCAAGATTTCCCACTATGTAATCTATGTCACCATCCTTATCAAAATCAGCTTGATCCAAAGCAAACCACCAACCGGCAGACTGGTCTAGCCCTTTAACCTCCGCTTTTTTTAATTCCCCTTCCTCATTTTTAAAGAAGGTGACGGCCATCCATTCTCCAACGACGGTTAAATCAACATCACCGTCAAGATCATAATCACTCCAAACGGCATCCGTTACCATACCCAATTGATTGAACTCCTTAGCCAATACATTGGTAAGGTTAACGAGTTTGCCATTATCATTTCGCAAAAGCATACTGGTTGCAGGTAGAGGATATTGATGAGGGACGTGTCGTCCCCCGACAAAAAGATCTTGATCACCATCTCCATCATAATCTGACGCCTTCACTCTAGAACCACTTTCAAAATTGATATCTTGTATAGGTTCTTTCTTGAATTTTCCATCACCCATATTCAGATAGAATCGATCCATATAATTTGGGTCATAAGCAGGAAACTCATTACCCCCACTTACTACATATAAGTCTTGAAAACCATCATTATTGATATCTACAAATAGAGCATCTACATCTTCATAAGCCTTTTCTTCTGCCCATAATCCTAGGTCCGATTTCATGAAAGACCCATCTTCGTTCTGAACATAAAGTATGGCGCTCAACCCTTGGGATCCCCCAAGGAAAACATCTTCTAAACCGTCATTGTTAATGTCTGCTTTAGCCATTGCAGGACCAAACTGTGACATCTTATGTGGCAATAACACCTGATATTGATAATCATCAAAGGTATTTTCCTCGTGTAAAAAAGTAAAAGGGAATAGGTCACTCTCCTTTTTAAATAACAGGGTATCTGAATCCTGTTCACCTCTATAAGATGATTTTTCGGCTTGATCCATAAAGACGGTCATCGTTTGATTGACCTTAATATTTTTTCTAACCGATATTGTTTTATTAGGCCAAACTATTAACAGACTATCTAACTCTATATTCTCACCCAATCCAAAATGTACTATAGGTTCACTTGTAGAATATATACCACGAACATTGGTCGTTTCTTGCATCTGCACTTCACTCCCCTGATAAATATATACCCGTGTACCAAATACTGGCTTGTTAGCTTTATCCTTCAATTGGATTCTTAAAAAATTTGCATTTTCCGTCTCCTCTGCATTATTTTTATAAATAAAGGCAGGCAAATTGATATTGTTTACCACAATATCTAAATCTCCATCATTATCTAGATCCGCATAGGCTGCACCATTTGAAAAAGATTCGTGTGTTAAGCCCCATGATTCAACCTTATTTTCAAATTCTAAACCTCCATTGTTTTTAAATGCATAATTTTTAAGGGGCTGAGAAGGCATTAAAGAAATCACTTTTTCTAAATCCATAATATCCCAAATACTCACATCTCCCTCATTTGGATGTTCATTAATATATTTTTGGGCAGATTCTATAACGAAGTCATTGACCTTTTTGTCTGCGTCCGTATTACGGATATCATGTAATAATCCATTTGTAACATAGGTATCTTTATATCCATCATTGTCAAAATCAGCAATCAAATTTGACCAACTCCAATCCGTTGCAGACATTCCCGTTAGTTGAGCAACATCACTGAAGGTTTCATTACCGTTATTTAATTGCAAAGCATTGTACATATATTGATAATGACCCCCACTTTCAACTACATCCCAAAAAGACTTGGGATTCATTCCACTCATATTAGATTTTAATCTAAAATTATTTTCAGAAACCATATCCACTACAAAAACATCGAGTAAGGCATCATTATTAATATCTGCCACGTCTACTCCCATACTGTAATAAGAAAAATGACTGAAAGCTGCTTTTGAAGTATTGGTAAATGTCCCATCTTGATTATTGATAAATAAGAAATCAGGCGAATGAAAATCATTAGCAACATAAAGATCGATCCAGCCATCATTATTGATATCACTAGAGGATACACCATTTGGAAATCCTGTAGCATCAATTCCAGCTTCCTTACTTACCTCTTCAAAAAAATCATTTCCAGTATTTTTAAATAATTTTAAATGGTATTTTGGTTTCAAAAGCATGGTACCAAAATACTCGGAAAAGGTACCTGGATTAGGTGGTTGGGTAAGTAAAAATAAATCTAAGTGACCATCGTTATTATAGTCTAGAAAAGTAGCATGTCGCGTCCTTTCAGTATCGGAAATTCCATATTTTTTGGCAGATTCTGTAAAAGTGCCATCACCGTTGTTTACATAAAGCAAGTTAGCTCTCCATTCAGGGCGATCATCATATAACTCTCTGCTTACATAAATATCAACATTGCCATCGTTGTTAACATCACAAATAGTTACTCCCGTTGACCAGCCTCCATCATTTTGTATTCCGACTTCCTGGGTAACATCCTTGAATAAGAAATTTCCTTGATTAATATATAATTTATCAGCGACGAGATTACCAGCAAAATACAAATCCTGTAAGCCATCATTATTAAAATCACCTACACCAACGCCTGCTCCACCATAAAAATTAGAATAAAGTAAAATATTTTGATCTTTGGAGTCTTCAATAAAATTAATAAAATCGACTCCGGTACTCAGAGGATCCAAAAGCGTAAAAAGTTTATGAACCTTGACCTCTTTTTGGAAGAAAAAATAATAAATACCGCTAGATACAGCTAAAATTGAAAGGAATAAAATTAAATTTTGACGCTTCACTATATAAATTTTAATACCTAGTAATCAAATAATGAAAGGTTTTCCGCTCAATGAGTGACACTGAGAAATACATATTTTTAAATAAATAAAAAAAAGTAAGATAACCTTTCAACTCAGTCATCCTACTTTTTTAGATTAAAACTTCACAGGAAAAAAGGGTCATCAATAAAAGATTATTGCATCTATTACTAATATGAAGAAGAAACATAACCCTTAAAACCTGCGAAATTTATTTTTTTATATAATTAGAATATTAGGTTTAACAATCACACTTTAGTTTGTCGGATGGACCTTGACATCCCACCAAACTTTTGTAGTCATCTCGTTACCTTGAGCACTAATCATAGCTGCATAATTCTCGGGATTAGTAGCAGCTTCACCTCTATTTGCAACCAACTTTCTAGGAATTGTTCCATTTGTCACATTGAGCGCATT
>CALKDS010000052.1 GCA_938084135.1 uncultured Flavobacteriales bacterium | reverse complement strand
TAAATCAATGATTGTACGGTATGGTAACGTAATGGGCTCCAGAGGGTCGGTCATTCCATTTTTCTTTGAAAAGAAAAAAACGGGGATACTCCCCATTACAGATGATAAAATGTCAAGATTCAATATTACTTTAGAAGAAGGGGTTCATTGGGTCATGAAGGCACTTGAGACTGGTCTGGGTGGTGAGATTTTCGTTCCAAAATTACCGAGTTATGAAATCAAGGCTGTCGCTGAAGCGATTGCTCCTGAGTGTAAACATGAAATCATAGGCATTCGACCCGGTGAGAAGATTCACGAAGATATGGTCAATGACAGTGATGCCCTAAATACGCTTGAATTCGAGCATCACTACATCATTCATCCAAATAACCAACGGTGGCAAGAAATTCGAGAGAAATTAATAACTACCAAAGCAGCCCATGAGGTAGCAGATAATTTTTCTTATAATTCTGGCAGAAATACGGATTGGTTGTCCGCAAAAGAACTTCGGGAGTTAATAATAAAACACGTCGATCCCACTTTTAAAGTTTAATGGTGAAGTTACCCATCCCATACAGTACTCAAGAAATAACATCAGCGGACATCTCCGCTGTAACCAAGATCCTTAAGAGTACGTTTCTTACTCAAGGACCGGCTATTTCTGCTCTTGAAAAGTCTTTTGCCACTTACACCGATTCTAATCATTGTGTTGCCGTCGCTAATGGTACTGCTGCCCTACATTTAGGCATATTAAGTCTTGGCGTCGCTGCAGGACAGAAAGTCATTACCTCACCTCTAACTTTCGCTGCCTCTGCAAATTGCATATTGTATGCGGGAGCGCAAGTAATCTTTTGTGATATTGATGAGGAAACAGGTTTAATGAACCTTGACATATTGCAAGAACTGATTGATTTACATCCAGATTGTAAAGGAGTCATCCCAGTAAATTATGCTGGAATGAGTACAAATACAGAGAAAATAAGAAAAATCATAGGAAAAAACAAATTCATTTTGGAAGATGCCTGTCATTCTCCAGGAGGCTATTTTATTGATAGTGAGGGTGATAAAGTCAAGTCTGGTTCAAATAAATATGCAGATGCGGCTATCTTTTCTTTTCATGCCGTCAAACATATCGCTGCAGGTGAAGGGGGTGTCCTTACTTGTAAAAATAAAAAAATAGCTGTACAAGCCTTGAAATTACGTTCCCATGGAATCACTAAAAATAGCCATGAACTGATCGAAAACCATGGGGGTTGGTATTATGAGATGCAAGCTTTGGGCTATAATTATAGACTCACTGACATCCAAGCAGCTTTGGCGTTAAGTCAACTCCAAAGAGCAGATCAAATGCTAGCCAGAAGAAAATTACTGGCTGAACGATACCTTCATGACTTGGTAAATCTTCCCCTAAAACTGCCGGTAATCTCTGAAGAAATAGGACATGCCTATCATTTATTTGTTATTCGATTGGCGCAACGGACAGAATTATATGACTATCTAAAAAAGCAGCAAATCCTCTGTCAAATACATTATATACCTGTCCATTTACATCCTTATTACCAATCTTTGGGATTCAAAAAAGGCCAATTCCCCAAAGCGGAATTTTTTTTACGAAACATGTATAAGTATCCCTTTATATCCTTCTATGACGGATGAACAGCAGGACTATGTCATAGAGAAAATAAAATTATTTTTCCTATGAAGCCCCTGATTATAACCCAAGCAAGAATGTCTTCTTCTAGACTTCCTGGGAAAATCCTAATGACGGTTAAGGGAAAATCATTACTACAGTATCATATTGACGGTCTTAAAAAGTGTCATATCCCCATAGTCATTGCCACTACAACCAATTCAGCAGATCATGTAATAGAAGTATTTTCAAAAGAAAATGGATTGCACTGCTTTCGCGGTGATGAACTTGATGTTTTAAGTAGATACTATTATGCCGCAGTAAACTATGACGCCGATGTCATCATTCGGGTAACTTCTGATTGTCCATTGATAGATGGTGACCTTATTACTGAAGGGTATGAAACTTATGCCGACCAAAATGATGATCAACTGTTTTTGTCTAATACCCTTGAACGTACATTCCCAAGAGGATTTGATTATGCTATTTTTTCAAAAAAAATGTTGGTCGAAGCCCACCAATTGGCTTCTTCCAAATACGAAAGAGAACATGTTACGCCGTATTTCAGAGAAAACAACTCAAATCGTTTCAAACTTCACAATATTTTATCTCCAATAAATTATAATTATTTAAGGGTCACACTGGATACTTTAGAAGACTTTAACTTAATTAAAAAGATCATTGAAAAATACCATGGAACGTCATTAGGGTACAAAGAAGTTCTGAAATTATTGAGTACTCATCCAGATTTAATAGAAATCAATAAAAACGTAAAGCAAAAGGAATAAGCATCTATTTCATTATATTTCCTTCTCACAAAACATAATCGGCTATTTAAGCTACCAATCAGTATTGGCAAAAGAATTGGGGAAAAAAAAGACTCCATCCCTTTTTTTTAAAATAGATGAGCAAGGCCGTGTCAAAATTATATCTGTTTTAAAGTTCGTACATCTTGGCGCCTTTTCTGATCTTTTAGTAGAAGGATTTAGAGATCTTTAACCTTATCAAAAAATAAAGTGACTATTTACAATGATTGCGATCGCTAAATATTTATGAAAAAATATAAGACCCCCTAAAAGGCGATTTTACCTGTTTTATATTAGATACCCGACCTATTTCATCATCAACAATACTAGCACCTCCCAATCTTTATTTTCCAATATAAATAGCAAAAAAAGTGATAGTTCGTGAATGATTTATTCTTATAAACGAGGTACTTAACAAGTATTGATCTAAAACAGCTTTATTGCTGATAATCTGCATACCGCAAATTATTTTTATCATTCTTATTAGTTTCGCTTTTAATTAAATGATTCATAGTTCAAATGAGTTCAAAATATTTTATGATTTGGTTTTATTAATTGAGGTAAAATCAACCTATGGCTTTTATGCAAAGGAGCAAAAGACAAATTTTAACTTAATAAGTCCAAACTAAATGGGGTCCCTCTTTTTAAGTTATAATTGACACTTTTTCCTATAATTTTTTTAAAATATTTAGGATGTAACCCATGGCCAGGTCTTACAGATTTTATATTTTTTTCTGTTATCAATTCGCCTTTTTTAATATCCTCGGAAATAAACAGTGACCTCCTTCTTAACTTGTTGAATTCTGAAACATCATAGACTACATTCCCCAATGTTTTTTCAACATCTCTAATCTTATTTACCATTTCAGAAAATTCTTTTGGCTCCATAGAAAATCCTGCATCTGGGCCTCCTAAATTTTTATCTAGGATAAAATGCTTTTCTACCACTCGTGCTCCTAAAGCAACCGCTACTAATGGTACAATAAAACCAATTGTATGATCAGATATACCTACCTTAACGCCAAAGGTTTCCTTTAAATGAGGAATAGTTAGCAAATTTGCATTTTCAATAGGTGCTGGATATTCAGATGTACATTTCAACAATGTAATGTCATCGTTTCCCACTTTTCTACATGTTTCTACTGCTA
>CALKDS010000051.1 GCA_938084135.1 uncultured Flavobacteriales bacterium | reverse complement strand
TTTAAATCAATCATTTTAAATTACACTTCACTAGATGTTCCAGTTTTTCTGATAACTCCTAGTCCCCATCTCTACTTGCCCTAGTTTTTCTAGTAGCTTCTTCTTTAAATTAAATAGTGACTCTAACTTTTAAGGTGAACCATTATTTATGTTTTGTTTTGCGCTTTACACTTACTATTTTTCCTTTTTCGGTTTTGTAAGAAATCTCTTGATAGCTTCCTCTTTGAATTAAATCGACCAAGCGACCTTTGGTTTCTTTAATGTCGATTGTTTCTTCTGTTTCTATTAAGTTTACTTCACCGTCTACAAATTTTACGTTCAATGAATTGATACTGCCCTCACGCAGCAAATCAATAATTTTCTTTTCTTCCTCAGATAGATTGTTTTCATTCTCAGAAAGATTTAACTCATATAAATCTTCGCGTCCCATAAAATCGGCTACAATATGATTAAGCGGAATACTGATATATGGTTGATCCATAATCATAGAAGATGTAAATAAATCCTCCATTGGGCTTTCATCAAACACCATGCAGTTACCATCTTTTGCAATTGCCAAATGCACATTGCTTTTTGATAAGATCGTAGAAAAAAGTAATACAGACAATTTCGTATTACTTAAATTAATTTTCTTCTGTCCTTTTTCCAATGTCGAAATAAAATTGTCTGGCGTTTTAAATGTTTCCTTGATATCCTCAATAAAAGAACTCCAATTTTCGTCTTCAATTTCTTCGCTTTCAAATAAGGACGTATAGTGTTCTAATAGATTCATTTCAGACAATAGGAAAGCCTTAAAATTCAAAATGGAGTGAATAGGCAAACCAAACTCACGCAATTCTTTCACCAACCTTAACCAAACATATTCTATCCCATTATACTTTCTGCGATATTTACTTTTTCGCTCTCTTAAATAAATACCTGCCTTTGACCAATCAAATGCAATTTTAGCAGATAAGCCAATATCTGATAATTGGAAATTTTCTTCAAACATGATTTCAGTTACTTGCTTAACGTCTTCTAAATATGCTTCAAAACCTTCTTCCATTCTCTGATTATTCTATTTATATAACGTTAAGGTAATGTAAAAATTACATTATCGTACATATTGTCTACTCAGTAGTAATTCCATTAGACTAAAATGTGTAAGTTGTTTATTTTACATTACAATTATGTAATACAAAAAATATACCAAACTAGACTTTTATGACAAATCGTCTTAATTTCACAGGTTATATCATCAAAAACTGCCCATCACTGTACCAATTGCGCTAAAAATGCGTTTATTATAATAGGTATGCAGTTAGAAAGAAAATGTAAGCAATGCGGAACACACCTGAGTGATGACAAGAAGCTCGGTGCTCAATATTGCAATCATGCTTGCAGCCAGGGTTATTATAAAAGAAGAAGGCGGATACTAGATCAGATTAATAAGTTGGAAGGCGATATTAAGTTCAATGAAAATTGGATAGGCGAATTAGCTAATCAATCAATCGAACTCGATAAGAATATAGTTGATCTGTCACCACTTACCCAAAACCTTACAAGTGCAGTTAAGAAGTTAGAAACATTGGATCTTCTTATAAATTCCTCTCCGCAAAATTTCCGAAAACTACTTGCGACATATTTAGATCGAAATATGGAGAAATTTAGTGATGATTATAGCTACTTGAAATATGGGGATTTAAATGAACAAGGAGAAGTTTTAGAAAGACACCGAAATCGTTTTAGAAGAATACAGAAAGATGTAAAGGAAAAAGTCTCTCAATTAAAAAATGATCTAGAGATAGCAGAAGGGGGAAATCAAAGTATTGGTTTGGAGAAGGTAGGTTTTTTCATGAAACAATCGGATATACGATCTGAGATAGATGATTTAAATGAAAAGTTAGGAGAATTAAAGGCGATTAATTTGGATCAATTGCCTCCAAAATTTAATCCAAAAAAGAGTAGCTTATCAAAACCTAAATTAAAACCAGTCATTAAAGGAGTTAGCGGTAAGGAAATTTTAGAAATGACTTTCGATAATTTAAAACTGGATGGTGAACTAGGTCGTTTTTTTGGATTGCTACAACGAAAAAAATGTGCAATTGCTATGACGGGTGATTCAGGAGCAGGTAAAACAACGTTCAGTTTTCAACTGGCAAAAGCATTTATGGATGTCCAGCAAAGTGTTGCCTATTTTTCTTTGGAATCTGGAATAACAGAAACGACTCAAGAACTGATTGAAGGTTTAGATTTGACAGGATCAAAATTTGAAGTTTTCGGTGAAGGAGATTTAGAAGATGTTCGATTGCAAGCCGAGCATTTTGATTGTGTTATTGTAGATAGTTATGCTAAAATATCATCCAAGGCAGACGATTTTGAAGCGCTACGTCAGGATTTTCCAAGCACTTTTTTCATTATCATTTTTCAAAAAACAACGGATGGAAAAATCAGAGGAGGATCTTCAATATTGTACAACAGTACATCAACAATTGACATTAGATTGACAAAGGGCAATCACAGAATAGCCTTTATGCAAAAAAGTAGATATGGCACTGAGAATTTCGCATATTCGATTTCTTTGGATCTCTTATTGAAGGATTGGAAATCTCCCATTAAATGGTCTGAAATTGAGGAAAGATGGCCATCACCTCATCGTCACTAAGCGTCACCTTATTATCATTATCCGTCAGCGATAAGATACGAAAAGGCACTCAAATCCTTTTGGAGTGTATGTTTCAGAGGGTGACGGTTGATTTCTTAGATGTATGAATGTTGCAAACATTCATACAATAAAATTGACACTAATAAGCTCAACCATCCTTTAAATTAAACGGACTTATATTTACTACAGTCTTGTTAAGCTTATTAGTGTAATTCCAAAAGGTCATGTTTTCTTTTATATTCAACATTAAATCCATTAAAATTCACTATATTTAATATATAATAAAAGTTGACAATCGACAAAAGTAATTTTAGCCACATAGTATTTAACTTATTTACAATGAAAAAGTCAATAGTTGTTTCAATGGTTCTTCTAGTAACATTTACCTGGAGTTGCAAAAAAGAAGGATGCACAGATATAAATGCCACAAATTATAACGTCGAAGCAGATAAAGATGATGGTTCTTGTATTCTACCTGATCCAGACCCAAGAGAAGCATATACGGGAAATTATTGGGTTACCGATACAACATGGGCTATGGGTTCTTTTCATAGTGCTGTAACTTATACGCTTCAAGTATCTACTGGAGGCACTTCTCAGGATACAATTTATTTGAACAATTTATGGAATGACGGGGATAATTATTTTGCTATTCTTGTAGGAAGTAATTTTTCAATACCAAGCCAACTAGTAGTCGATCCGATTGAAGTGAGTGGAAGTGGTAGTTTTGAAAATGAGATAATAAGCTACCAAACGGCCTATGATATTTTTGTAAATGAAGGAACGGGAGCTAAATAGGCATTAATAAAAATTTGGCCCCCTCTTCTTTGTTGTCAGCGCTGTTGCAAATATTACTTCAGTATCTGAATTTAAAATATCAATCTTCAACGATCCCTACCCGCTTTACGAATCAATATGGGTTAACTTGTCTTTAGACAAAGTTTGTTTTTTGAGTCTTTTTTCGTATCCAACAATGATGTTTGTCCGACTTATAATATGGATGAAATTTTTCTGGATCGAAAAATTCAGAGAACATTGATAAAGAAAGAAGAATCGACTTTGTATTGGAAATTTAGTCAAATTTCCTGAACTAATCTATTAGTGATGATAGGTAATGTTTGCAGTGGAGCAGTACATTTATTTTGAAGAATTTGTGATCTTAATGGGCATCTTCCTTTTGGGGAAAATCCTTTTTTTGAGCAAAATAAGGAATGACTACACCATTAACAAAAACTACAAAAAACAGTAAATGACTTGGGTCCAGCCCACCTTGAGAGGTCAAATTTATTAACGTGAATACTAAAATCGCCATAATTAAACTTAGCGAAGACCACAATAATTTAGATTTTTGTATTTTATAAAGGAGGTACAACATTATGTTGTAAAGCAATAGTGAAAGGAACATGCCAAATAGTAATCCAATTATTTTGAAATTTATTATTAATAAGAAATATATTGAAACTATAAAACTGGACCCTATAGTTGATAAAAGGAAATTTCTATAAAAAAGTCTAGAATGCAAACTGGAAGTTACTGCGAAACTTAAATTAATTAAAAAATTAAAAAGAAACGTTACCAATATTAATCCGAAAAAATAAATATCATTAATGAGTAAAATCACTAATGAACAAGCTATTGAATTTAGTAACGCGAGCGCAAATATTTTAATAAAAGCATTCATAACGCGACGTAATTTTGTGAATAGTTAATCTTTTTTTGGATTAACTTTAAAGTCCGTTTTGCTTGAATCCCATTCTTTAATGCCAAGTGGACTAAAAAAATCAAAGAGTTCTTGGTTTTGAGTCTCAAGGTTAAATTTTCTAAAAAGGGTTCTATCTGAACTTTTGAATGGAACGATTTTCAAGATAATATGATGAGGGATAAAATTTAAAGTTTTGAATAGTTCACTTTGTGCTATTTGTGTTAATTGTTGGTTAATCGGCTGATTTTGATCTGTCAAAATGATGTCGGCGCTCTCTGAAGAATCCGAAGAGGATACTTGATATTTTGGATCTGTATCGAATTCTATATCAAATTCACGCTCAACTTCATCAAAAAAATCTCTAATGTTTTCGTAAAAATTAATTTCGACAGATCGACCATTTGAAATATCATCATGAATTTTTAGATTTTGAGAATCTTGATTTGTAAAATCATTAACGTCTCCACTGACCATAAAAAAATCATGAATGTCATTCAGCTCACAAAAGTCCATGGCAGAAAAAATGGTAAAAGCATCTTTCACACTGTTCTTTTTATGCTTAAAAGGAGCAAGATCATTGTATTGATGGTCTGAGGTTTTTACCTTGACTTGATCGCTTATCTCGATTTTAATTGCACTGTCAAGTAACTCATCAAACTTATCAATTTGGGATATCATTAGTTTCTCATATTTCTCAAACCCATTTTTCACTGCTGGAAAATTCGGTAGATTTATTTTATTGAGTAAATCCTTATCTTGATTTAACTTTTTTTGCAAGGCTTTGTATTCTTTTTCTTTATGATCTTCCCATTCCTTTTGCAAGGACTGAGGAAAAAGAATCTTGACGCCATAGTTTTTCACAAGTTCTTCAAGCCGAATTAAAGATGTACTGAATTTCTTTTTGCTGATGAGATCAGACTTGATTGTACTAGTGTCTATAAGTAAGTGCAGCATGGGTTGAGTATTGATAGTTGAAACTGTCTCAAAAATACCGCAATTTTTATTTTGAACCTATTTAAAAAAGTTTGAATGCCCGAATCAGGATTTTTGGAACACTTTTTCACTGTCATTTCTTAAAACAGAGGATGGAAAAATTAGAGGACACTCTTCAGTATTGTACAACAGTATTTCAATAGTTGACAGTAGATTAATAAAATGTATTCACGGAATTGCATTCATACAAAAGATTAGATTCGGAACAGAGAATTTCACTAGATCTTTTATTCAAGGATTGGAAATCTCCAATTAAATGGTCTGAAATTGAGGAAAGATGGCCATCACCTCACCGTCACTAAGCACTATCCAAGTGTCATTTTCTGTTGTTAGAAAGTTTTCAAAGACCAGGTGAAGCAATAATTAAAGGAGTTGTGAAGGGTGACGGTTGTTTTTCTGAAATATAAGAAAGCAACATATAATCGAGAAATAAAATTGATTTTGAATAAAGTTTCTGATCTTTTGAATTTGCTTTTTTATTTAAAATTTGAATTCTACCGGGGTCACAAAGTACTGCAGATAAAAGGTGAAATTCAAATATTTAATAGTGATGTCTAATTCAATCGTAGTTGACAGTGCTCTAACTATTGACAACTCTTTCAGTAAAAAAGCTACACTAATTGTGCATGCAACAGTTCAAAAATGGAAGTCAATCCAAATTCCGGACAGTATAGTTTCATATGAGCAATTTGAAAGGGACAGGACTCGAACTTATGACCTTCTGGTTATAAGCCCGAAAACCAATACTGAAAACCAGTGTTTAGGGGGCTCGATTTGCAAAAAGATACATTTGGGTAACAAAAGTTGACAATTTGTTACCCGGTTTTGTTACCCAGTAGACTGAGTCCTTCTTATTCGGTTCAGATTTGCTCAAGATTTTTTTTATATATTTGATTCGGTGAACATAATAAAATCTACCATATCATTCACTCTGCTATTTGCTTATTTGTTGAGCTTTGGGCATTCGCTTGCGCCACATTGTGAGATTAATTGTGATGGAGTATTAGAAGATGAACACGCGCACAATCACGAACATGATCATTCAATTGATGATACTGACCTTGAACACGACCATCATGTTGCACATGGTGATCATTATGATGAAGGTTGGATTGATTACTTAGCTTGTCTTTTTAGTGATGTTGAACATCATAGTACTGGTAGTCATTCGCATGACGTGATAAGTGAAGAGAATTTTCTTTTCAAAAACTCTACAACAGTTAGTGCTGAAAAAAGCCAAACAAAGGCTTTTGCAGTTTTTTGTTCTTATGAGTTAATTGGACAGAAAATAGTATCGACTTCAAATCAAGTAAATGGACCTCCAATTCATTTTGAAAGGCAGTTCCATTTATCTTCTTTTTCCCATAGGGGACCCCCAATTTATTCTTGTTAAGCCGAAATCATTGGCTTTGTTCAGCATCTTAGGATAGCTGCGCTTTGATTGTTTTTAAAACAGTCAGTTTCTTTTATTCAAGAATAATTTTTTAATAATGATAAATCGTATTATACAATTTTCCATTGGCAATAAGTTAATTATTGGCTTGTTCACTTTAGCCATTATTGTCACTGGAATATGGAGCATTAGTAGAGTTCCACTTGATGCCGTACCTGACATCACTAATAATCAGGTACAAGTTATCACTCAATCGCCAAATTTAGGCACAGAGGATATAGAACAGTTCGTTACCTATCCGGTTGAGTTGTCCATGTCAAATTTACCAGGAGTGCAAGAGATCAGATCTGTTTCTAGATTTGGGTTGTCTCTTGTTACAATTGTTTTTGATGATGATATGGGTACTTATCTGCCGAGACAATTGGTTTCAGAAAAGCTAGTTCAGGTGCAGCAGGATATTCCTGCAGGATTTGGCGTGCCAGAAATGGGACCTATTTCTACAGGTCTGGGTGAAATCTATCAATATTCACTGCAAGTTGATGAAGAATTCAAAGATGTTTATTCTTCTTCTGATTTGAGAACCATGCAAGATTGGATCGTGAGAAGACAAATGGCAATGGTGCCAGGTGTTGTTGAAGTCAATGCCTTTGGTGGTGACATCAAGCAGTATGAAGTGGCCGTTGATCCTGATCAATTAAGAGCTATGGACATTTCGATTTCTGAAGTTTTTGTCGCTCTTGAAAATAACAATCAAAACTCTGGTGGAGCTTATATTGAAAAAGACCATTATGCCAACTTTATACGCGGTGAAGGTTTAGCAAGAAACCTGAAAGACATTGAAAACATTGTTATTAAGAATGTCAATGGTATACCAATCACAATAAAAGATGTAGGTAAAGTACAATTTGGTAAAGCCGTTAAATACGGTACCCTAACAATGGACGGTGAAGGAGAAGCTGTAGGTGGTATGATTCTGATGCTTAAAGGTGCGAACTCAAATGATGTTATTGAGGATGTAAAATCTAGAGTAGATGAAATTCAGAAGTCTTTGCCTGAAGGGGTTAAAATAGTACCATTCTTAGACAGAAGTAAATTAATTGCAAAAACAACTGGCACAGTTACCCAAAATTTAATGGAGGGAGCCCTGATTGTCATTTTCGTTTTGGTCTTTTTACTTGGTAATTGGAGGGGTGGATTAATTGTTGCCTCAACGATTCCACTCTCATTACTTTTTGCATTTATTCTGATGAACATTTTTGGTGTATGGGCAAATCTGATGAGTTTAGGTGCAATTGATTTTGGGATTATTATAGATGGAGCTGTAATTATTGTCGAAGCTACTGTGTTTGCCCTACATGGTATCCTGATTAAGAAGCAAGTTTTAAATCAAGACGGTAGAGATAAAGTAGCTTTTAAGACATCCAGTAAAATGATGAATTCTGCCTTTTTCGGTCAGCTCATCATCCTAATTGTTTTTATTCCAATATTAGCGTTACAAGGAGTTGAAGGCAAGATGTTTCAACCAATGGCACTCACATTTATGTTTGCAATGGTTGGGGTAATGATTCTTTGCTTAACCTATGTGCCTATGATGTCGGCTCTTTTCTTAAAAGTAGGAAAAAGTGAACGCAGGTCTTGGGGTGATAGAGTGGTTTCATGGCTTGAAAATATCTATGAAAAAGCATTAAGTGGGGTTCTTAAATTTGGAAAATGGGTCGTGCTCTCGAGCATTGCTTTACTCGCTCTAGCCACATTTACTTTTACAAATATGGGAGGCGAATTTATACCTCAGCTGGATGAGGGTGATATTGCATTTCATGCCATTTTAAAACCAGGTAGTTCTCTTACAGAGACGCTTGAAACAACTACGCGAATTGAGAAAATTGTAAAAGATAAATTTCCTGAGGTTGATCACATTATCAGTAGAATTGGTGTTGCAGATGTGCCCACAGACCCTATGCCAATGGATATTGCTGATATTTTTGTGATACTTAAACCCGAAGATCAATGGACAACAGTTAGCAGTAAACGAGAACTCATTTCTGAAATGAAAAAAGCGGTTCAAATTGTGCCTGGTGTCAATTTCGAATTTTCGCAACCCATTGAAATGCGCTTTAATGAGCTAATCACAGGTGTTCGTGAGGATGTTGCCATTAAGTTATTTGGAGATGATTTAGACATCCTTGCAGAAAAAGCAGAAGAGATTGGGTCTTTAATTAGTTCAATTGAAGGAATCGGCGATATGAAAGTGGAATCCACTAAAGGTCTTCCACAAATTACGGTGATCTATAATCGCTATGCCATTGCAAAACATGGACTTCAAATTTCTGACTTAAATAATTTGATTCAATCGGCATTTGCTGGAGGAAAAGCAGGAGTAATTTTTGAAGGAGAAAAGCGGTTTGATTTGGTGGTAAGGTTGGATGAGGAGCACAGGAAAAGTATTGATAATCTGAAGAATCTCTATGTCACAACTGCCTCTGGCACGCAAATACCAATGTCAGAAGTTGCAGAAATTGACTATCAATCTGGACCAATGCAAATTAGTAGAGATAATACCAATCGAAGAACTTATGTAGGGATAAACGTGAGGGATAGAGATGTACAGTCTTTAGTTGAAGAGATTCAGGAAAAACTGGATGCAGAGCTAGAATTACCAACTGGTTATTATATCAGATATGGAGGTGCTTTCGAAAATCTTGAAAGGGCTAGTAATCGTTTAAAAATAGTTGTGCCTGTTGCTTTGGCGCTCATTCTCTTATTGATTTTTATGGCGCTTAAATCTCTGAAACAAACCTTAATGATTTTCATGGCAATACCTCTTGCAGCCATTGGTGGAGTATTCTTTTTGTGGATGAGAGACATGCCTTTCAGTATTTCTGCAGGTGTTGGTTTTATCGTGCTTTTTGGTGTTGCCGTTCTAAATGGTTTAGTGCTAATAAGCGGCTGGAACGAATTGAAAGAAGAAGGAGTTAATGATTTGGATGAAAGAATAAAACAAGGTGCTAAAAGAAGAATCAGACCGATTTTGTTAACAGCCCTAACAGATATTCTAGGCTTTCTGCCAATGGCAATATCAACATCTGCAGGTGCCGAAGTTCAACAGCCATTAGCTACTGTTGTTATCGGAGGGATGCTGACGGCAACCTTTTTGACACTATTTGTTTTACCTATCCTCTACAGGTGGACTGAAAAAAATAAGAAAAATATGAAAACGAAGAATAGCTCACTTTTAGCAGTTGGGGTTGTCTTAATTGGGATGACGTTGCTACCAGCTTTAAGTAATGCTCAAACAACAGTAGAATCTTCTGATCAAGCAATTGATATCGGATTGACAAACAATGCAAATGTCACAATTGCTAAATCGAGAATTGAATTAAGTCAACAAAACAAGAAGGCAGCTTTTAATCCTGGCAAAACTAATCTTGACATGCAATATGGGCAATACAATAGTTTTGAAAATGATTTCGGCTTCAATGTAAATCAAAGCTTTGAATTTCCAACAGTCTATTTTTCTCAATGGAATTTGGCTAAGGAAAAAGTAGAAGGTTCTGAATTACAATTAAAAGTGGTACAAAATCAATTACGTTGGTACATCCGGCAGTCTTGGAATAATTTAGGCTTTTTGAATGCAAAAAAGGATTTGCTTGTTTACTACGATTCTTTGATGGATGTTTTTGTTCATGCGGCAACCTTGAGATATGAAGTTGAAGAAACATCACTGTTAGAGAAGGTAACGGCGGAAACCAAGAAAGCTGAAATTTCAAATAGGATACAGATGATATCAGCCGAGATTTATTCTCAAGAAAGAGAATTAAGAATATTGTTGAATGATTCAACTCAAATGCAGTTTATCACTGGTGCCTTTAATGAGTTAGATGCTTCTATGGATAAGGATACTTCACAATTGAATAGTAATCCGCTTAAAGCCTTTACGAATCAACAAATTAATATAGCCAAGGCAGAAATAAAAGTGAATCAATCTAAAATGCTTCCAGATATTTCTCTTGGATACTTTAATCAATCAATGATTGGGAATCCAACTTCAAATGGCAGTATTGGAGGCTTTGGTGATAGATTTTCAGGTGTACAAGTTGGAGTTACGATTCCGATATTCTTTGGGTCTTATAAGTCTGCTATTAAAACTGCAAAAATAGAACAGCAAATAGCTGAAGTGAATGCGGACTACTACTACACTAATTTGAGTAATCAATTCGAACTGCAATTACAACAAGTCATTTCAAACTTGAATAGTTTGAGTTTTTATAAAACGATTGGTTTATCTCAAGCCAATTTAATGATAAGTAACGCTCAAAAAAGTTACGAATCTGGCGCCATTGGGTACATAGAATATTTTCAGACACTTGAATATGGAATCCAAATAAAACTAGATCATTTAAACGCATTGAATAATTACAACCAATCTGTGGTCAAACTACAGTACTTACTTGGTGAATAACATTATAAAACATTAATATGAAAACTTTAATAAAACAAATAGCGCTGGTTCTTGCACTGACATTTTTGGTAGTAGGATGTGGCGGTTCAGAAAATGATCACAGTGAAGGAGACGGTCATGATCATGGTCACGACCATGGTGGTGAACACGGAGACGAACACGGTGAAGAAATTCATTTTTCAATGGAGCAATTCACTGCTCTCGATATGAAAGTAGACACACTTGCTTTACGCAACATGAATTCATTTGTCACAGCAAACGGAGAGTTAGAGGTTCCACC
Organism: uncultured Flavobacteriales bacterium; assembly: GCA_938084135.1. Taxonomy (GTDB): domain Bacteria; phylum Bacteroidota; class Bacteroidia; order Flavobacteriales; family Schleiferiaceae; genus TMED14. The sequence goes on along the minus strand of CALKDS010000051.1, from coordinate 2,999 downwards.
ACAAAATGAAGCAGAAGTAACTGCAGTAATTGGTGCAAACGTCAAAGCTATCAAGGTAATCGAAGGCCAAAAGGTTAAAAAGGGTCAAGTACTCGCATATTTAACTCATCCAAATCTTATTCAATTACAGACTGATTATATCACGAATTGGAATGAACTTGAATACCTGCAAATCGAACATGATCGACAAGAAAAATTGTATGGTGAAAAAGTTGGTTCTGGTAAAGAATTTCAGAAAATTGCATCTGAATTAAAAGTTAAAAAGGGCATTGTTGCTGGTTTAAAAGCACAGCTGAGTATTCTTGGTATTGGAACTGAACGTTTGCAGAAGAATGAAATTTCTCAAACTGTTTCTGTACGAAGTCCTATTGATGGATTTGTTCGTTTGGTTGAAATAAAGATTGGACAATTTGTAAATCCAGATTCACCCATGTTTGAGATTGTTAATTCAGACCACGTTCATGCTGATTTAATGGTGTTTGAAAAAGATGCACACAAGATTAGAGTAGGTCAAAAAGTTAGGTTTAATGTTGAATCAATGCCAGGACAAGAATTGGAGGCTGAGATTTATTCTGTTGGCCAAAACTTTGAGAAGGACCCAAAAGCAATTCATGTACATGCCGAAATTGAAAACAAAGATGGAGTATTGATTCCTGGTATGTATGTAAGAGGAAAAATATACACGAATAATGTGATGAGTTATGCTATACCCGAAGAAGGTTTGGTGCGAGAAGAAGATAAGTATTTCATTTTTTCTGCTAAAAAAGAGAAGGACCACGGAAAAGAGCAATGGGCTTTTGAACCGATAGAAGTTACGACTGGAATTACTGAGGATGGATGGGTTGAAATCAAATTATTAAAACCATTGGAACCAGGAACATTCTTTGCTTTGAATAATGCTTATAATTTGATTGCAGAAATGAAGAAAGAAGAAGCTGAACACAGTCATTAAAAACTTAAATAATAAACACAAATAATAAACTATGAAACGTACAATTCAAACAATTGCTATGATGTCATTAATGACATTCGGACTTGCAACTTTGCCATCTTGTGGAGGCGAAGAAGAAACAACAACAGAAGAGAACAATGATGGACACGACCATGATGGAGAAGATCACGAAGGACATGATCATGATGACCATGACCATTAATTAATTAATTAATTAATTCAATCGGTTGGGAGGGCTTTTACTCCCAACCGAATTTTAAAACAAAAGAGATGACATTATTTCAAGTTTTTTTACCCACGTTCATGTTGCTATACTTTTTTCAAGTGTTTGTTATTAGAAGTTATGTGCAATGGAAGCGTACAGGGCAAAATCCTTTCGTGTTTAGCAGGTCAGGAAATGCTCATGATTACATTGGTTTCGTATTCAAAATTATGACCGCTTTAAGTGTTTGTGTTATTATATTATTTACATTTTTTGAAGATATTTATTCTCGCTATCTCGGCGGTATGGATTATCTGGTTATCACAGAATTACAATGGACAGGTGCCGGGATATTAATTTTAGCTTTTGTTTGGACAATTATTGCCCAATATCAAATGTCCAACTCATGGAGAATAGGAATTGATTATGAAGAGAAAACCATCCTAGTTGATAAGGGTGTTTTCAAACTATCACGTAACCCTGTTTTTCTAGGTGTCCTGTTAATTTATATGGGTGTATTTTTTATTGCACCAAATGCAGTCACCTTTATGCTGTTCGTATTGTGTTATTTCATTCTTCAAATTCAAACACGATTAGAAGAGGAGTATCTTGTTGGTATCCACGGACAAGACTATATTGATTATAAGAAAAAGGTTAGAAGATGGATTTAGAGAAAAACGAATCTTCCAAAACAGAAAAACATTTTCACATTTACAATTCTGAAGGTGAAATTGAATGCTGTGATGTAGAAGACAAAATACATGCAATGGCAGATGAGGCCGAAAAGGCCAAAGGAAGTGGCGCTTCTAAAATCCTGAAACCCTATATTCCGTCTATCATTACTTTCATTTTATTAATGACGGCTGTCATTCTGGATAATACGGTTAATGCTGATTGGTACGGAGAATACACAAGATTATCACTTTACATTCTCGCATATTTGCCCGTTGCTTTTCCTGTTATTAAAGATGCATGGAAAGCCATACTGAAGAAAGATGTATTTTCTGAATTCACTCTCATGGTAATTGCAACAGTTGGTGCTTTTTATATTGAAGAGTATCCTGAAGGTGTAGCCGTCATGCTATTTTATTCAATAGGTGAATTATTTCAATCTGCAGCCGTTCGAAAAGCAAAAGGAAACATTAAAGCATTGTTGGATTTAAGACCAGATAAGGCGATTGTAATAAAAGATGGGAAGGGTTACGAAACAGATCCAGAAAATGTACAAATAGGTGAAATAGTTCAAGTGCGTTCAGGTGAAAAAGTACCTCTTGATGGTGTTCTACTTTCAGAACATGGTGTACTAAATACAGCTGCTTTAACAGGCGAAAGTGCGCCGGTAGAATTAGATAAAGATGCAGCAGTACTAGCCGGAATGATTAATGAAGGACCTGTTATTCAGATACATGTTCAAAAAGGCTATGCTGATAGTTCTTTATCTCGGATTTTAGAATTGGTTGAGAATGCTGCTTCACAAAAAGCACCAACAGAGTTGTTCATTAGGAAGTTTGCCAGAGTATATACACCAATTGTCGTTGGATTGGCGGCGGCAGTAACGCTTTTACCTTACTTTTTTGTTGATCAATACATCTTTAATGACTGGTTTTACAGAGCTTTGATTTTTCTCGTGATATCATGTCCTTGTGCTTTGGTGATATCAATTCCGCTTGGATATTTTGGTGGAATTGGGGCTGCTTCAAAAAATGGTATACTTTTCAAAGGGTCAAATTATTTGGATGCATTAACCAAAGTGAATACTGTGGTAATGGATAAAACTGGAACCCTAACCAAAGGAAGTTTTAAGGTTGAAAAGATACAATCAGAATCACTCAACCAAGCCGATTT
>CALKDS010000050.1 GCA_938084135.1 uncultured Flavobacteriales bacterium | reverse complement strand
AGAAGATAAGATTCAATGAACAATACATTTCCTGCTATGAAAAGAATGAAAGCAAAAACTATAAAAAATACAACCAGTCTCATCTAAAAAAATAAACCTTAATGTGACCACTCAAATGAGAGATAAATAAACATCAGATTTTATTGCATCTCAAAAATAAGGTAATTGTATCTCTTAATCGTATACTTGTAATATGAAGCAACTATATTTTTTTATTATTTTTTGCTTTACCTATACATTATGTTTTGCAGATTCTGATCCGGTAATTGATAAACCAGGGCAGATCCTTAAAACCTTGGTATCAAAACACGATCACAAAGTTTACATTTTCTATGAAGATCATTTTGTGTGTATCGACCCAGATACCAAGGAGAGAAGAGAAATTAAATTTAAAAGTAATGGGGTGAATCTTGAGTCATTTAGAACTTTAAGTTCTTCTGGTGCTAATTATTTTTTAGATGGCCAAGGGGGTGGAGTTTATCTTTTTGAAAATGATTCTTTTCGTAAAATAGACAATTCTTACCAGCATAAAATGCAAATTGATGCCTCTTTGTTTTCATACAACGGAGATATTTATAAATATGGAGGCTATGGTTTTTGGTCTCACCGGGACTTTATTACTCGATTTGAAAGGGAAACTAAAGAATGGGAGTTTGTTCCTTTTGACAAAAGTGATGATTTCCCTAAGGGAAGACAAGATGCCATAGTTAAGGTAATTGGGGATTGTTTATATGTTATTGGTGGATATACACTGAAGAGAAAAAACCCTTTAGTCTCCTCTCAAACTTATGATGTGTGGCGCTTCAATATGATCACTGGGGTATGGACCAGCTTGGGTAATATGAAACATGTGGGGGAGGATCTTTTCGGTTTTCACAGAATTGATTACAATGATAAAATAATAATTGATAATGTACATGATGATATTCTAATGGTCATTGATCTGGAAAAGAATAGCGTAAAATCATATCAGAGAACTTCATTTATAAGAAAAATATCTAATCATGCTAGTTCCAGATTTAATATGTTTTTTCATAAGGATAAATTTTATGGATTTTTTAGAGAAAATAATGATTTAGATGCGATGAATCTTGTATCTCGTAATTCAGATGAAATATTTGGGAATTTTCTAGCGGAGGATAGATTTTATGTGCAAAGGATTAATTTTTTAGCCTTGATAGTTATTTTTTTGGTTTCATTCTTACTTATAATAATCTGGTTTGTTTTTAAAAATCAAAGGATAAAAAATAGGAAGTTGATTTTTCGAAAGGGCTATTTATTTTTCAAAAATGAAAAAATTGAAATTGAACCCATTTGTCTTTTGGTATTGAATCATATGCTTGCTTCAAAAGCCCAGGTTTACTCAAAGGATATTTTAGATTGGCTTGATAAGCCCCATTTGGACTACTCACATAAGACACGTTTGGTTAAAGATGTTTTGTATAAAATTAATTATAAGATTAAAAGTGTACTAAAATCAGATAATGATCCTATTCAAGTGAATAAATCTAAATATGACAAAAGGTTAAAAGTGTATTCTTTAGATAAATCGATTTTTGCAAATCAGTGATCAATAGTTAAATCAGAATATGTCTAAAGTTGAAATTTTTAAAGCGGCCCCAAAACATGGCTACAAAGAGGAATCTACTCCTGTAGATTCTGAAGCATTTAGAGCTGTAGTGGAAAGTCGCCGTTCTGTTCGTGTTTACGACGAAACACCAATCCCAGAGAGAGTAATGCGCGAGTGCCTTAGGCTTGCTTTATTGGCTCCCAATTCTAGTAATCTTCAAACATGGGAGTTTTATTGGGTACGAGATGAGGTTAAAAAAAAGAAATTAGTTAAGTATTGCCTAAGCCAACCCGCTGCAAGAACAGCTGCAGAGTTAGTAGTTGCCGTGGCTAGACCTGAGCGATGGAGAGAGACCAATGCTCTGATGTTGTCTAAGTTTGATGAAGCGAAAAAGGTGAGGCTAAAGGCAGCCTATCAATATTACTCGCGAATTGTACCGATGGCATACAATATGGGTCCATTTGGGATTTATGGTCCTTTTAAGCAATTGTATGTTTGGTTTAGGGGGTTATCCAAGCCCACACCAAGAGGTCCTTATTCACTTGCCGGCATGCGACTTTGGGCTCAGAAGTCGACTGCACTGGCGTGCGAGAATTTCATGTTAGCCATTAGAGCCCATGGTTTTGACAGCTGCCCGATGGAAGGAATGGACGGCAAACGCGTAAAAGAATTATTAGACCTGTCTCAGGGAGCTAGTATATGTATGGTCATCTCTGCAGGCAAAAGGGCAGACAATGGGGTCTATGGTCCTCGAGTAAGATTTGATCAGGATCTATTCATTAAGGAGGTTTAATATATTCTCATACAAGGTTTTTCTGCCATCTCCAGGCATCCTTCAAAGCATCGACTAAGGTCTTTTTAGATTTCCACCCTAATGTGACTTCTACTAAGTTAGTATCCGCGTATGCTGAAACAACATCTCCTTTTCTTCGCCCTACGACATTATAGTCTAGTTTTTCTCCTGTTGCCAATTCAAATGCTTTGATAACTTCTAATACGCTAGAACCTTTTCCTGTCCCCAAATTGAATGTCTCTGAGCTATATTCATTTTCATTATTGAGTAATCTCTCCAGTGCTTTAATATGCGCCTGGGCTAGATCAACTACATGAATGTAGTCGCGAATCGCAGTTCCGTCAGCTGTGGGGTAATCATCACCAAAAACATTTAGTTCTCCACGAATTCCTGCCGCGCTTTGTGTGATAAAAGGAACGAGGTTCTGAGGTACGCCTATGGGTAATTCTCCGATCTTGCCAGAGGGGTGCGCTCCAATTGGATTGAAATATCTTAATGCAATAGTTTTTAAATTGTAAGCAATGGAACTCTCTTTAATAATCTCTTCGCAAATCTGTTTAGTGTTCCCGTAGGGAGACTTTGCTGGCTTTGTGATTTCGTTTTCGGTTATGGGTAATTTTTTAGCCTCACCATAAACAGAGCAAGATGAGCTAAAAATGAAATTACAGTTTTTATTTTCCTCCAAGTATTTAAGAACATTAACCAGACTAAATATATTGTTTTGATAATATTTTAAGGGGTCATTCACAGACTCTCCAACGGCTTTGAAGGCTGCAAAGTGAATGATCCCATTTAATTTTTCATCCTTTAGAAAAAGTTTACATTTCTCGCTGTCTGAAAGATCAATGTTAACAAATTTAGGTCTTGATCCACAGATAGTTTCAATTCCATCTAAAACTTCAGCACGACTGTTGCTCAGATTGTCAGCGATTAAAACCTGATAACCTTGACTAATCAGCTCGACAACTGTATGCGAACCAATGTATCCAAGGCCACCAGTAACTAATATTCTTTTCATTTTTTACTGAATTTCTGAAAATCTCTATGCTCCTGCTTGTTCAAGTCGCTTTGAGATAGTTTACTAAATGCCTCGTAGGTGATTTTTAATCCTTCAGATCTATTGACCCTGGGCTCCCAATGAAGTATTTCTTTTGCCTTAGATATATCGGGTTGTCTTTGAGTGGGGTCGTCTTTTGGAAGTGCTTTGAATACTACTTTTTGTTTATTTCCTGTGAGATCCAAGATTTCATTGGCGAAATCAAGGATTGATATCTCATTTGGGTTTCCAATATTTACAGGATACGAATAATCACTTAAAAGCAATCTATTTATTCCCTCAATCAAATCATCTACGTAACAAAAACTTCTAGTTTGAGATCCATCTCCAAAAACAGTCAGGTTTTCACCCCTGAGTGCCTGGCCGATAAAAGCAGGAAGTGCTCTGCCATCGTTTAGACGCATTCTTGGTCCGTATGTATTGAATATCCGAACAATACGTGTTTCTAAACCATGATAAGTATGGTAGGCCATGGTAATAGCTTCTTGAAATCTTTTTGCCTCATCGTAAACTCCTCTAGGACCGATTGGATTAACGTGTCCCCAGTATTCTTCTGTCTGAGGATGTACTTGGGGATCTCCATAGACCTCTGAGGTTGATGCGATGAGTATTCTTGCTTTTTTATTTCGGGCGAGGCCAAGGCAATTGTGTGTTCCTAGAGACCCTACTTTAAGAGTTTGAATGGGTATTTTTAGATAATCTATTGGTGATGCTGGACTGGCGAA
>CALKDS010000049.1 GCA_938084135.1 uncultured Flavobacteriales bacterium | reverse complement strand
ATTCGTATTTTTTTAGGTCAATAAACAGCAACATGTAGCCTAATAGAATTAAAGTATTTGCAATTTCAGCAATTGTTGATGCGAGAGCAGCGCCATCAGAACCAAGTTCGGGAAATCCAAATTCACCGAAAATCAAGCAATAATCCAGTAGTACATTTGTAAGAGTCATTACAATTGCAGAAATCGAAAGTATTTTAGTTCGGGCTATACCTACAAAAAACGCAATAAATACGAGGTTTAAAATGGCGAAGAAAATCCCAAAAGATCTAATTTTTAAAAATGAAGTAGCCGTTTCAAGTATTTGAGTAGATTTTACAAATGAAGAGAGAACATCGGAAGAAAAGAAGTAAATAAAACAAAATAGAAAGGTCGCGAGGGGAATACAAAAATAGATGCCCTGCTGCACTAATTTTCCAATTGTTTTATACTCTCCTTCACCATTTCGTCTCCCGATAATTATCTGTAAACCATTCGAAAACCCCATCGAAATTAGGATAAAAAGCATGTAAAACAATCCCGCATTTCCAACAGCTCCAAGCTCGATTGCGCCAACTCTACCCATAAAAGCAGTATCAGTTATGTTAACTACGTTTTGCCCAAAAAAGCTAATAAACAGTGGAAAAGATATCCGCAGAATGTTTTTGTATGTGTAATCTTGTTTCAAATCGTTTACGAAGATAGTATTGTCATTCCTATCAATAAAACCTAAATTTGTAATATGCGAAAAATAATTAGTTTAATTTATTTATTGTTGATTAGTCTCTATGCCTCAGCGCAGGCTCCTGATGGATATTATGATGCCATTGCTGGTTTGTCAGGCGATAATGCTCGACTTGCGTTGCATGATATTATTGATGACCATACAGAAATTGATTACGATAATATTTGGGGTTATTTTAACAATACTGATATTGTAAGCGGAATAGTTTTAGACATATACTCTTCGACTACTTATTCCTTTAATACTGATCAATGTGGTAGTTATACTGTAGAGGGAGATTGTTATAATAGAGAACACAGTTTACCGCAGGTCTGGTTTAATAGTAGCGCCCCAATGTATAGCGATTTGTTCCATATTTATCCTAGCGATGGTTTTGTGAATGGTCAGAGAGGTAGTTTGGCATATGGTGAAGTTGGTAACGCAAGTTACACATCAACCAATGGATGTGCGAAGGGAAGCAATTCGTATCCGGGATTTTCGGGAACAGTTTTCGAACCTGCAGATGAATATAAGGGTGATTTGGCAAGAACTTATTTTTATATGGCTACAAGATATATGGATGTTATGTCAGGTTGGTCAGGAGATAATTTACAAGGGAATTCATTAGCTCAATGGACAATAAATATGATCATTAATTGGCACGAAAATGATCCAGTGAGTCAGAAAGAAATTGACAGAAATAATTCTATTTATAATATTCAAGGAAATAGAAATCCTTACATAGATAGTCCTAATTGGGTAGATCGTGTGTTTTTGTGGCCAACATCAATTGCAGAAATTAGCGACCTCGAAGTTAAGTTTTGGTATTCGAATAACTCAATTTACTTTAGCGATAATAGAGTTGAAGATGCTGAACTTTTAATCTTTGACTCATTAGGTCGCTCATCAGTTGAGGATAAGAATACCGTAAGCTCACAATTCTTATTTTAAATCTATTTGAGAAAACATCCACTCCCCTCATTTTCATTATATTGAAGCTTAAAGTATCTGAATGAAATTTGCAGTGGTGGCTGTAACCCTTTGATAGGAATTCTCACGTATTGAGGTATGTTTCCTGGAATCAAATCAATACAATTTTTAATATTGACACCTAATTCTGGCTTCTACTTTATCAAAGAAGCTGATCTTGCTCGCTAACTGACTTTTAACTCTTTCATATCTTCACTCAAACTTGACCTTGAATACTTCCTCTTGATTCCTTATTTTAAATCTTATTCTTCTTTAGAAACAACTTTGATAGGTCTTGGATCTTTTATGCAATATTACGGTTCAATCTCATGATATGTATCTTTCCGCTTAGAGTCTTTATTCTACAAAACGTTGTTCAACATATACTGGCTGGTTTTGACATCAATTTTAGCTTAATATATCAACTTGCCTACATCAGCAGTTTTCAAGCCTTAATTTTTCTAATCCAACCTAGCAATAAACTTTTCATGCTGATTTAAGTTCAATCTACTCTCCTCTGTCTTCTTTGTAATGTTGCACACGATCTAATTAGTTTCAATAGTATTTTTAGACATTTCTTGAATTTCATTATCGAAAATTGAATCAATCGTCAATATGCTGTGTTAATGAGTTTCTTCTTTTTGAAATGACACTTGATGTTTGGATTCTTATTCTTAATCCTTTATCTTTGCCAAGAATTTGCTCTTGATTTTCAAACTATTTTGTTTGTTGATATTGATTTGACTTTAATCGTTCTCTTTTCCTTTTAATCCTTAAAGGTTATTAATTTTCAAACCATTGCCGCTGAGAACCCTCTTTCTTTGGTGAACGATCTTGAAGTTCTTCATTGTCAACCTTCGAGAGTCCCTAGAGCTGGGCATGTTGGTAGCTTGTAAAAAAGTAGATGAATTCAATGTAGTATTTAATGCCTATTTCTCTTTTTCAATAAGAAAATTGTTCTGTTGAAATTCGAATGGAGTCAGTCTAGAAATAACCCTCCTGTGTCCTTGTTAAGATTTGGATCTGGCGTGTGTCAGTAAATTTTGAATTTTATGGATATTCTAAAGTTGAGACACTTGTTTTACTTTCGAGTTCAGAAACGAATCTAGATTCTTTTTTGAGATAGTGAGGGACCCTTTGAACTCTTTTGGAAAAAGCTCTGTGTCTGAGTTTTGGTGGTGGTGCTTGTA
>CALKDS010000048.1 GCA_938084135.1 uncultured Flavobacteriales bacterium | reverse complement strand
AAAAATGAATGAATTTGGCGAAGAACTTGAGGCGCTAATTTCTTTTGAAGAACAATTAAAAGGCAATGTGGATGCAGTTATTGCTACTGGAAGCAACAATTCAGCTCGGTATTTTGAATACTACTTTGGTAAGTACCCGAATGTGATTCGAAAAAACAGAAATGCTGTTGCAGTTCTTACTGGTCAAGAATCAGCAGAAGACTTAGATAGTTTAGGCTCAGATATTTTTGCTTATCACGGCCTAGGGTGCAGAAACGTAAGCAAATTGTATTTACCAAAAGGGTACAATATTGATTCGTTTTATGAAGGTATTTACAAACATAAAAACGTAATTGAGCACAATAAATACAACAACAACTATAGCTACAACAGAACGGTATACTTAATGCAAACGGCTAAATTTTATGATAATAACTTCCTTTTGCTAAAGGAGGATAATTCTCTTACTTCACCCATTGGCACGGTAAATTTCGAGATTTATTCTTCAGTTAATGAATTGAAAGCGCACTTATTGGCAGAAGACGAAAACATACAATGCGTTGTGTCAAAAATAAATGATATTCACCCCAGGCGAGTTGGTTTAGGAGAAGCGCAGAACCCCCAATTAGATGACTATGCTGATGGGATTGATACGCTTCAGTTTTTAGTGGAATTAAGAAATTAGGCTTCCAAGTATTATCTGAAATAAGAATTGTATCTTTAAACTCTATCGATCAAGTTCAAACGTTAACAATTGATTATTTAAAGACTCGGTGCGGTCCATGTGCTGAAATGAAATGATTGAAAAAATACTAAGTATTAAGAAATTATGTTATTCCTCAAATTTGAATGCTGCAAGTCTAAAGAAAAAGATTGATGGTGTTTTTGACGAAGGAACTTCAACTCTTATTGGAAAATTCACAAGCAAAAATGAGTTTACAGTTTATGATAAATGGACTATTATAACATGGTATGTTCCAAATTTTAAGAGGAAATCGGCATATTTATATGGAGAAATAGTTGAATCAGAAAATGGAGTTTCGATAAATGTAACTGTTAAACCAAATTCTATTTTATCCATTTTCGCAATGCTAGCGTTACTAATTGGAGTGGTTTCAACAATAGCAGTAGGATCGAATTTGGAAAATAATCAATTATTATTTTTGGGATTATTATTCATCACAGTGGGAATTCTATATTATCTTATCGGAATGTTTTTAACAAATCGACTACGAAGAAATTTTGAGCATTATTTGGATTTGATCTCTTAATTCGAAGTTTCGTTATTTTTTGCTATTTCGTTTAAACTTAATTCCAATCTTTTAACCGTATAAAAATCAATACGGAAAATAAGTATAGCACACTATTCGAAAAACCTGAAACCCTGAATCCAGAGATCTTAAGTCAACTCGTTAAATCTGCTTCCAAAGTAGTTTCATTTAATAAATAATAAACTCTATTTAGCTTCGTAACCTCAATCTGTTATCCCTAGCTGATCAAAAAAGAATGCATACTCCATTGCAGATTCTTTGTATTGTTCAAACCTGCCAGAAGCTCCACCATGACCTGCATCCATATTTGTATGGAGAATTAGCAGGTTTTCGTCTGTTTTTAGATTACGCAATTTCGCCACCCACTTTGCAGGTTCCCAGCACTGAACTTGAGAATCGTGTAATCCAGTTGTTACGAACATAGCTGGGTAGTTTTGTGCTTCAACGTTGTCGTAAGGAGAGTAAGACAGCATGTATTCGTAATACTCTTTTTCGTTGGGGTTCCCCCATTCTTCGTATTCCCCGGTAGTAAGAGGAATACTTTCATCTAGCATAGTCGTTACAACATCTACAAATGGAACAGCTGCTACAACAGCTCTAAACATTTCTGGTTCTTGATTAATGACCGCTCCCATTAAAAGGCCGCCGGCACTTCCGCCCATTATGCAAAGTTTATTGGTCGATCCAAATTGGTTTTCGATGAGGTGTTTACCACAATCAATAAAATCGTTGAACGTATTTTGTTTTTTTAAGAACTTTCCATTTTCGTACCATTGGCGTCCTTTTTCTTGGCCTCCACGAATGTGCGCAATCGCAAAAACAAATCCTCTGTCGATCAAACTCACCCTAGGGTAGCTGAAATAAGCATCTATACTAGCTCCATATGAACCATAACCATATAGAAGAATAGGAGCAGTTCCATTAAGTGGTGTATCTTTTCTGTAAACGATAGATATAGGAACTTTTGCACCATCGCGAGCAGTGGCATAAATCCTTTTCGTTTCGTAATTTTTTTTGTCAAATCCCCCTAAAACATCTTGTTCTTTGAGTAATATTTTTTCTTTAGTATTCATGTTATAGTCAAACACAGAATTTGGTGTGGTCATTGATCCATATGCAAAACGAAGTATCTCAGTATCAAATTCTTTATTTGTTTGTACATAAGCTAAATAAGCATCCTCCCCAAAATCGATGAGGTGTTCAGAGCTATCTTGTTTGTTAATTATCCGAATATTTATCAACCCTTCTTTTCTTTCCTCAACTACTAAGTGGTTTTTAAATAATTCGATGCTTTCTAGTAATACATCTTTTCTATGCGGAATAACTTCAATCCAGTTATCTTTTGCGGTACTGTTAAAGTTACATTTCATTAACCTGAAATTTTCTGCTTGCCAGTTGGTTAGTATGTAGAAATCATTCCCATAATTCCATACCGAGTATTCTAAGTTTTCTTCTCTTGGGTGTACGATTGTAAATTCTCCATTAGGTTGATCAGCATCTAAATACATTGCCTCTGATGACAGAGTACTTGCTGATTCTATAATCAGAAATTTGCCTGATTTAGATTTCCAGATGAAACATTCGAACATTTCATCTTCTTCATGGTATACTAAAACGTCTTCAGAAATGGGAGTGCCGAGGACATGTTTAAATATTTTATATGACCGAAGTGTTACCTCATCTTTTTTGGTGTAAAAAATAGTTTTATTATCGTTTGCCCATACGGTTCCTCCTGTTGTTTTCGGTATAATATCTGCAAAGAATTTACCCGTTTCCAGATTTTTAAATTTAATATCATAGTCCCTGCGGCTAACAACATCAATTCCAATTGCTAGTATTTTGTTGTTTGGACTAACTCCAAACCCTGATGCTGAAAAGTAATCGGCACCTTTGGCTAGTTCATTTTCGTCTATGTAAATTTCCTCTTTAGCATCTATACTTCCTTTTTTTCGACAATCGATATCATATTCTTTTCCTTCTTCATTTTTATGATAATAGTAGTAGCCGTTTGATAAATAAGGAACTGACTCATCATTTTGTTTAATTCTTCCAGTGATTTCATTAAATATTTTGTCTTGAAGTTTCTGGGTATGTGAAAGCTTTGTTTGTGTATACTTATTTTCGTCTTCGAGATATTTAATAACCTCAGGGTTGGTCTTTTGATTTAACCAGTAATAATTATCGGTTCTTGTGTGTCCGTGAATAGTAAGTTCTTTTGCTTGTTTTTGAGCTATGGGATATTTCATTGCTATTGATTTATCTAATTTGTTGTTTGTATTGTTGCAACTCAATAAGGCGGCTGAATATATTATTATGAAAAGTGAAAAATATAGCTTCATGATTTCAAGTTTAAAATAATTCGGAT
>CALKDS010000047.1 GCA_938084135.1 uncultured Flavobacteriales bacterium | reverse complement strand
ACTCTTCCACCATTTCATTTGGAAGTTTTATTAGGCCATATGATTCAAAGCCTAATTTTTCTAAAAGCCTCTGAGAAGAAATATTTTGTTTTGACACAATTGCTTTAATTTCTTGAATATGAAATTCTTCAAATCCGGCTTTTATTAATCTTGATGACGCCTCATAGGCATAACCAAATCTTTCATATTTAGGAAGAAGGCCAAACCCAATATCAACCCCATCTAATCCATCTCTATCGTAGATGCCGCAAATCCCTATCCTATCTCCACTTATCTTTTCAATCAGTGAATAATTTGAATATCCAAGATTATATAATTGAGGTAGCATCTTAGTTTGAATATATTTTAATGCATCCGGAATTGAATATATTCTTCTATCTCCCACAAACTTTAAAAATTTCGGTGTATTCATTAATTGAAATATTAAGTCAGCATCTTGTTCTGAAGTAGGTCTTATGAATAATCTCTGTGTCTCAAACTTTTGATGAACTATTTTTTTTATTGAGCCCATTTCATTATTTATTCTAACGTTTTACTTGGGAAGGGTTTTTGACTGATGAAGAGCTGAAATGAAGCATCATAGTCATGATTATTCCATTTAGTATGATAATTTCAAAACCAAAAGTATAATTTAAGTAAAGTGGCGAAGCCCAGCTTGCTAAATAAGTCAGAAGTGGACTCAAGATTGCAGCGAATGGAATAATCCATTTGTTAGAGATTTTTGCCTTAGAGAGTATTCCAAAAGTAAAGAGCCCCAATAACGGCCCATAAGTATAGCCAGCTGCAGTAAAAATATTTTTGATTATGCTTGTATCAACAAAGGGACGGGCTGCAATTATTAAAAGTGCAATCGCTAATGTCATTCCGACGTGAACCCTTTTTCTTATTAATAACCCTCGAGATTCTTCCATTTTCTCAATACCGAGAATATCAACACAAAAAGAAGTAGTGAGAGAAGTAAGAGCAGAATCTGCAGATGAATATGCTGCAGCTATAAGCCCAATGAAAAACAATAATCCCACAACTATTGGAATCTCTGCATAACTTGCTACTGCTGGAAAAAGTTGATCTCCATGAGCTTCTATACCTTCTTGACGAGCATAGATTAACAAAAGAACCCCTAAAGACAAAAAAAGTGCATTAACAAAAACAAGAACACCAGAAAGAGTTATCATATTAAGCTGAGCCTCTTTTAGGTTTCTACAAGTCAAGTTTTTTTGCATCATATCTTGATCTAGTCCTGTCATAGCAAGAGTGATAAATATTCCACCTAAAAACTGTTTCCAAAAATTTCTACCATCAGTTGCGTCTGGGAAAAACCATTTCGATTCCTCCTGAGACATTATAGTATTAATAATTCCATTTGAATTATCTATGGAAATGTAGACATAATAAATAGTTAAACACATGGCGCCAAGCATCGCTATTGTTTGCAATGTATCCGTAAATATTACTGTACGGATACCTCCTCGATTTGTGTAAACCCATATCAAAGCCAATGTAATTATTACAGTCCAAATAAAATTAATTCCGAGTTCGTCAAAAACTAAAGACTGGAGAACCGCTGCAACTAGATAAAGTCTAAAAGAAGCCCCCAACCACCTTGATATTATAAAAAAAGTGGCTCCTGTTGTATGGGCAACCTTTCCATATCGTTGAGCTAAAAACCCATAAATTGTGGTAGTGTTGAATTTATAATATATCGGCAATAATAAAAATGCAATACAGAAGTAACCAAAAACGTAGCCCAACACCATTTGGAGATAGGCCATTCCCGAGGTTTCTACCCAGCCTGGCACTGAGATAAATGTTACGCCACTTAGTGATGCCCCAATCATTCCAAAACTCACAAGCCACCAAGGAGATTGCCTATTTCCCAGAAAAAATGTCGAATTATCAGTTTCTTTTGTACTTATTCTAGCTACAATAAGAAGCAGGAAAAAATACCCAACCATTAAGAGTAAAATATATTCTGGTTTCATCCCTGTAAAGATGGCGTACTTTTACCATAATGGAACTCCCGTCAAAATCAATGGAACGAGCGGTACAAGAATTGTCCAGACTGCCAGGAATAGGTAGGCGCTCTGCACTTCGTTTAATTCTTCATCTCCTTCGCCAAGGGAATGATAGAATGGAGAACCTAGCCTCATCAATTCAAGATTTAAGCAGTAATTCGCAATTTTGCGAAAACTGTCATAGTATCAGCGATGTGCCATTATGCAGCATATGCAATGACACAAAAAGAGATGATAAATCTATATGTGTTGTTGAAGATATTCGAGATGTTCTGGCTTTAGAGAAAACCCATGCTTTTCGGGGGAAATATCATGTTCTTGGTGGACTAATATCACCAATGGACGGCTTAGGTCCAGGGGATTTAACAATTGATGAATTAATAGAAAAAATAAAAAGAAATGGAGCAGATGAGGTCATAATGGCCTTAAGTTCCACAATGGAAGGAGACACAACAGCTTTTTATATTTATAGAAAAATAGGAGACCTTTCTTTAAAATTGACATCTATAGCACGCGGCTTGCCAATAGGCGATTCGTTGGAGTATGCTGATGAAGTTACACTCGGTAGATCTTTGCAGCAGCGCGTTCTATTTGAATCAACATTGAGCAAATAAAAAATGGATTTATCTGTTATAATAGTAAGCTATAATGTAAAAACATACTTAGACCAATGCTTAAGATCAGTCCAACGGGCTTCAGAAAATTTGAGTGTTGAGGTAATTGTAATAGATAATTGCTCAAAAGACGATACTTTAAAACATATAAAAAATGAATTTCCATGGGTCCACTGCATAGAAAATAAAGTAAACTTAGGGTTTGGAAAGGCGAACAATCTAGGTGCTAAAAAAGCTATTGGTGACTATGTGCTCTATTTAAATCCTGATACCGTAGTCGGAGAAAATAATTTCAGGTTAGCGTTAAAGCAATTCAATGAGCATCCTAATTTGGGATCTTTAGGATGTCGAATGATTGATGGAAAAGGTAATTTTTTACCTGAATCTAAAAGAGGCTTCCCTACTCCTTTAGTTGCTCTTTATAGATTATTTGGATTAGCGAGACTTTTTCCAAAAAGTAAGAGGTGGGCTGGTTATTATATGGGCCATATTGATGAGTCAGAAAATGCTGCAGTGGAAATTCACTGTGGCGCATGGATGATGTTATCTAGACCAGCTCTTGTTAAAAGCGTTGGTTTTGATGAAGACTTTTTCATGTATGGAGAAGATATTGACCTATCCCACAGAATAGGGAAATTTGGTTTTGAAACCAGATATTTTTCAGATAGCCCAATAATTCATTATAAAGGAGAAAGTACCAAGCATGACTCATGGACATATGTAAAAAACTTCCATGCAGCCATGGATATTTTTGCAAAAAAACACTTTGCAAGCGGAGCAAAAGCATTCAGTATTCTAATCCGCACAGGAATCTATGCAAAGGCCTTTTCATCAATTCTAAAACGATGGCTGGAATTACTTGTCCCACTTTTTTTAACAGCAGCTATGGGTTATTTTTTAGCAAATGGATTTACCGACTACTGGGAAACCAATCACCGTTATCCTCAGGGAGGTGAATATCCGAAAATTTATCGACAAATAATTCTTCCAACTTATTTGATCATTTGGACCCTAAGTATGTTTATTAGCGGAGCATACTCCATTAATTCATCCATTTTCAGATATTTTACAGGTTTCATTTTATCAACATCTGTCCTTCTCTCTTCATATGCCCTTCTTCCTTTAGATTTGCGCTTTTCAAGAATATTAATTCTAATTTCATCACTTCTTTTTTTTATTTCATTTCTAAGTGTTAAGGCGTTTCTAAAATCTAGATCTGCGGGGGGGGTGTTTGGCCTGGTTAATGAGACAATTGCGCATATTGATAGGGACGATAGTAAGAAATTAAACTCATCATCTAATTATGATGTTTCAATTGATGAAATCATTGATCAATGTGATTATTTAAGGCCTACTGAAATTCATTTTTATCCCCAAAATATAGATT
>CALKDS010000046.1 GCA_938084135.1 uncultured Flavobacteriales bacterium | reverse complement strand
GTGAATCATGAATTTGGATTTCCGTTTGAAGAATTAAAAGCGTTACAAGCACAATACAATTTTACGATTATTGAAGATGTAGCCCATGGACTTTATTCTCAAAACCCAGAAAAATCAGTTGGGAAGGTAGGAGATTTTGTGATTTGTAGTTTCCCTAAAATTTTTCCATTACAAATTGGCGGGGCATTGTTGTATATTGATAGATATAATATTCAGTCGGATCTAACTCGTGCAGAAATTCAATATTTGAATGATTCTCTTTTAGGGAGTTGTTTATCAAAAGAGGTAATACTCAAAAAACGGCAAAGTAATTATAAATATTTGGAAAAAGCACTTGGGTTACTTGGTGCAAAATCATTCTTTAAGATGACTGATGTGATTAATCC
Organism: uncultured Flavobacteriales bacterium; assembly: GCA_938084135.1. Lineage (GTDB taxonomy): Bacteria > Bacteroidota > Bacteroidia > Flavobacteriales > Schleiferiaceae > TMED14. Next base: position 5,837 of record CALKDS010000046.1, on the reverse strand, counting down.
AGGGGTTTATATTTTTACCTTTGTTGGATTTAAACAATATGATAAACTTAAGGTATTTATGCAGGCTAACGGAGTTGAATCGAGCGTTTTTTATGGAGAAGATGCATTTTTTATTCCAGTTCATCAGAATTTAGAAAAAGCGGATTTAGACTATTTCGTTACTCTCATAAAGTATTTTATTAAGGAAAGATAGAATGGCAAATTTCGAAGTAGTAGGCAATAATATTGGGGCAATGATCTGTGCTTTAGAATTAGCAAAAAAGGACAATAATGTTCGATTAATTAATCCCTTTCCATTTTGGGGATCACATTTAGTCGGAACTAAAGTTAACGGACATAGGTTTGACTTTGGACGAATTATCTTCGATTTTTTCTCTTACAATAATGACAACACCAGTGATATCAAAACGTATGACGCTCATGTAAGAAATGATGTTGGAAGATTTTATACACATATAAGAGAGTACATTGAATCATATATCGAGGTAAATGAAATGAGCACACCTCAAATGTTTTTTGATGGAAAGTTTACTGACGATTTCCTATTTGCTGACTCGTTGAACATTTTGTCTGAATTTGATGACGCAACGAAAGCAAAAATTAAAGGAGAGTTAGAGGTTATTATTGCAGGGGATCGTTCGTTACACGCCTCAAATAAAAGAAATCCACCTAAGAAATTTATGGAGACAAACTTTGCAGCAGTATCAGTTGCAAATCATGGAAAAACTTTACATGAAGCATTAATAGCTCCTTATTTGAGTAAGATATTGGAGTCTGATAATCCAGAACTATGTCCACAATATCACAGGATACCTTGGGTGCCATTGTATTATCCAGAAACATTGCTAACCTATTTTACAGCTTTTCCGCAAGAATTACCGAAACCTAAATTTCATTATCCAACTGCAGGATATTTCTCTATTATCATTGATAAATTAGAACAAGCTATTAAGGAACATAATAATATCGAAATTATATACGATAAGGTTGAGGGCATTAAGGTTGATGGTGAATCAAATTTTGCGGTGAAATTGAAAAATCAAGATTTGTATTCGAACAACTTTGTTTGGGCAGGCGATCAAGAGCAGTTGGCTCAAGTGCTAAATGCTGACTCCCCTGCAGAGGAAACTCAAAAGTTACCTATCACATTTACTTTTGTTAGACTTAAATCAGAGGCGGTAAAAAGGAAGTTCAGTGTTCTAGTTGTGGTCGATGCTGACCAAGTTCCATACAGAATAACGAATCAGACTAATTGCTCGGGGATAGAAGATGGTTATACGAAGTTAGCCGTGGAATGTAATCCAACTCAGTTAATAAAAGCAGCTGGCGAGAGCGAAGATGACCAAAAAGCGCTTATTATCAAGTCACTTGTATCGATGAAAATAATCGAAACGCCAAACGTAATTGATGTAATATCCATAAAAAGGGTAGATAAAACGATAAGGATTCCGAATCGGAAAAATGAAGAAAGTTTTAATCGCTTCTACAAAAGTTTATCTTCGCTGAAAGGGAATATTCTTCAATTGGGGACATCTACCGATTTTGTCGCTATTTCCATAAATGACCAAATTGTACAAGGGTTGCTTATAGCAGAGAAGTATGGCTAAAATATCTGTAATTATACCATGTTATTACAACGAAGGAAACATTTCTGTTACTTCGCAGGTTCTTATTGAAAATGAAAGTAATTTTCCTTCAGATGTAACATTTGAATATGTTATGGTTGATGATGGCTCAAAAGATAACACTTGGGTAGAAATATTAAAATTTCAAGCAGACTACCCGTCAAAAGTCAAGGCCATAAAACTTACTAGAAATTTTGGCGCTATCAATGCAGATTTAGCGGGATTTGATTACGCAACAGGTGATTGTAATGTTATTCTTTCTTGTGATTTGCAGGATCCGCCGGAGTTAATTAAGGAAATGTATGATCATTGGTGTAAAGGTTTAAAATTAGTCGTTGCCCATAGAACAAATAGAGAGGAATCGTTTATTCAAAAACTATTCTCAAACACAACACATAAGTTATTCAAAAAACTGGCTTTACCCGATGCTCCGGAAAAGGGATTTGACATGGTTTTGTTTGATGCAGAACTCAGGGAAAAAACAAAGCAAGCAAACGTTAGAAATACTTATTTACAGCACTACTTTATATTTTTGGGTTACCCTTATGCAAGTATTCCTTACATAAGAAGAAAGCGGGAAATAGGTACATCTAAATGGACAATGGCTAAAAAAATGAAGGCATTTATTGACTCTTTCGTGTCATTTTCTTATTTTCCAATCAGAGCAATTTCAGTTGTTGGTTTAGTGCTTGGGGCCATAGCTTTTTTATACGCAATGCTCATTTTATACTGGAAAATATTTGGAGAGATAGAGGTTGAAGGCTGGGCTACACACATGTTAGTAATTTTATTTGTTGGGTCATTCCAGATGATTGCATTAGGGATCATTGGTGAATACGTTTGGAGAACTTTAGACGAAACCAGAAATAGACCCACTTACATTGTTGAGCAAACAAAAATTCAAGAAAAAAATTAATCATTCTATGTATCAAGCCTTAAAGATGGTTAATACTTTTTTAGCCTTGTTTGGGCTGGTCTTCATTAGCTCTTGCTCAGAAAATAATTGGGAATCGGGCGAGGAAAGTGCCAGCAAGAATATCCGATTTAATGAGGTAATGAGTAACAACTTGAATTACTCTACCGATGATACATTTTTTGAATACGCTGATTGGATAGAACTATCCAACACTAGCGAAAATCAGATAGATATCTCTGGGTATACACTTTCTGACAAACGAGATAATAAAGGGTGGAAAATTCCTTTAGGAACAATTATTAGCCAGGGGGGATATCAAATATTTTGGGCGGACGGTAAAAACAATAGAAACCACACTGATTTCAGAATCAAGAACAAAGGAGAAAATTTGTTTCTTTTCAATTCAGAAGGAGTCATTATAGATTCAATTTACCTTGTGAATCAAATTGCTAACGTTTCATATGGAATTGGCGAAAATGGAACAGCTGGTTACTTTCAAATCCCATCACCGAATAAACGAAATAATAATGCTGTGCCTAAAGTGGAGGTTAGCGCTCCAATATTTAAGGCAGGTCCGCAGTTGGTGAAGCCTGGGCACAACTTTTCAATGTCTCCACCAAAAGAAGGTTTAATAATACGATACACAGTTGACTGTTCAGAGCCGAGTTTGAGTTCACCAATATATGAGGTCCCGATACAAATAAAGAAAACAACAATTGTTAGAGCGAAGTGCTTTGACGAGAATGGGTTTCCTAGCCCTACGGTTACTCAGAGTTTTATTGTGCAACGAAAAACTAGCTTACCAATTATGTCGTTGGTTACTGATCCAATAAATTTGTGGGATGATTACGTAGGCATTTATGTAGAAGGAAAAAATGGAGTAGCAGGTCAAATTGGCCCCGTAGCTAATTGGAATAGGGATTGGGAACGTCCCGCCAATGTCGAGTTTTTTGATGGGCCAGAAACGGCTCAGATAAATATTGGCGCTGGAATAAAGATTCTTGGTCTATATATTAGTGCGTGGCCACAGAAACCATTTGGGATCTATTTTAGAAAATCTTATGGAAAGCCTGAAGCGAACTACCAATTCTTTGAAGATCGTGCGTTCAACAAATATTCTCACTTAGTAATTAGGGTTGCAGACTGGAACGACACAGGAATGAGAGATGGGATGATGACTAGCCTCGTATCAGAAACTATGGACATTGATTACCAAGCCTACCGTCCAGTTGCAACATATTTAAACGGAGAGTTTTGGGGAATATATAACCTTAGAGAGAAGCAGAATGAAAATTACTTAATGCTAAATCATGGCGTTGACCCAAAAGAGTTGGACTTGATTGAGTATAAGATAGGTGAACTTAATGTTATTGAAGGTACTGGAGATGATTACACTGCTATGTTAGAATTTTGCAGAAATAATTCCTTAGCCGATGTGAACAATTATAAAGTGATTGCTGATCAAATTGATTTGGATAATTATCTGGACTATTATATCGCGGAGTTGTTTTTCGCTAATAGTGATTGGCCAGGAAACAACTTAAAATGTTGGAAAAGCCAGAAAGAAGGAAGTAAATGGAGATGGATTTTATATGATTTGGATAATGGATTTGATTTTTACCATAGAGGGTTTATTCAATTTAACTCGCTTAACCATGCTTTAACCGCTAGCGGGGATCCTCATCATAATCCTGAGCATTCAACTTTATTATTTAGAAGTTTGATGGGTAATAGTGATTTTGCTCAATTGTTTATTCAACGAATGGCAGTGCATCTTAATAATTCGTTTACGCCAAAGCGAATTTCAAATATTGTTGACAGCATAGCGGGGAATGTGAGGCCACTGATAGATGAGCATGTGGAAAGGTGGAAAGATTCTCCGAAGCTACCTGGTGGTTATGTCAATTTTAAATCTGTTGACCAATGGGAGTATAATGTTAATTACTTGAAAAAATTCGCAAATGAAAGAAATCCATATATGTGGAAAATGGTAATGGGCACATTTCAGATAACTGAAACTATAAATATTTCTTTAGAGAGGGTTGTAGGCGGTTATTGCTCGCTTGCAGGAGTCGAAGTCAAGAAGAATTATTCGGGGAAACATTTTAAAAATGTTCCGTTTATCGTAAAAGCTATCTCGATTGATGGCTATGAATTTGTTGGTTGGAAAGGCGATGCAAGAAAAGAAGCAAATATTCAAATTGTGCCTTCTCAGAATATTTCGTTAACACCTATCTTTAGGAAGACTTCTTAGTATTCCACATATAGCCATGTATTGGAAGACTGAAAATTTCATTCGATATTTTGTCTGCCAGTGGGTAGTCGGCACCTAAAAACTGTTTTTCGTAGGCTTCAGATTTATAAGGGGGAACAGGATAATGGATTTGGCATTGGTATCCTTCGTCCGCCAACTTCTCCATGGTGCTCTCTCTTGTCTTCGAAAGGGCAACTAGCTGGTGATATACGTGTTCATAACCATCGGGAGTGGTTTGGTATTTCCAATGTTCATTTTTAAATCGCTTTTTAAGCGATCCTGCGGCTTCTTTCCGGAGGTTATTCCATTGGTTTAAGTACCTAAGCTTTACTCTCAGAATCCCAGCTTGTAGCTCATCTAAACGGGAGTTGTAACCGATAATCTCGTTGTAATATTTTTTTTGAGAACCGTAATTTCTCAATATTTTGATTTGATCTGCTAGTACTTTGTCATTAGTCGTTATGGAGCCAGCGTCTCCGTATGCCCCAAGATTTTTTGTAGGGTAAAAGCTAAACGCAGCGGCATCTCCTAGAGCCCCAGCTCTAACGTTTTCTATGCTCGCGCCATGCGCTTGCGCGGCATCTTCTAAAACTTTGATGTTATTTATTTTTGCAATTTCCATGATTTCAGGCATTGCCGCACATAAGCCATAAAGATGAACAGGAATAATTGCTTTTGTGTTCGAAGTAATTTTTTCTTCAATACGTTTCGGGTCGATGTTAAATGTTTCGATATTTGGTTCAACAAAAACGGGAGTTGCTCCACATTGGGAAACTGCTAAAACAGTTGCGATGTAAGTATTAGAAGGGACAATAACTTCATCACCAGGCCCAATACCCCAAGCTTTAAGTACTAAAAATAGCGCTTCAAGTCCGTTGGCGACACCAATACAATGCTTGGTGCCACAATAAGTCGAAAATTCATTTTCAAACTCCTCGAGCTCATTCCCCATGATATACCATCCACTTTCTAAAACAGATTCAGTTTTCGCTAGAATTTCATCTTTTATACTTGAGAACTCAGCTTTGAAATTGCTTGGAGG